>NZ_JALDVG010000002.1:78784-230513 GCF_023110055.1 Streptococcus oralis
GCTGGTTCCAATGGTTTCTCTGTCTCATATGTTGGCTCTTCTGGTTTTGATGGCTCCGGTTGATCTGGAGTTTTTACTGGTGGAGTTGGCTCATTTTCATAGTTTGGTGCTACTGGAGCTGGTTCCAATGGTTTCTCTGTCTCATATGTTGGCTCTTCTGGTTTTGATGGCTCCGGTTGATCTGGAGTTTTTACCGGTGGAGTTGGCTCATTTTCGTAGTTTGGTACTACTGGAGCTGGTTCCAGTGGTTTCTCTACTTCATAAGTAGGAGCTTGTGGTGCAGTTGGTTCTACTGGCGGAGTTGGTTTTTCTAATGTGATGGTTGGCAAATTAGTTGCTCGAACATTTCCGTTAATCGCAAACCAAATATTTGGCTTTTTGGGAGATAATTTCTCTGCTCTACGTGGATCATTCGCTGCAGGCTGTCCCAACACTTCTGAAGACGAAATTGTTCCGATAGTCATACTATTTGAAGGACCTGAGATTTCCACTGCTCCCGCACCATACCAAGAGTTTGGTGCATCTGCATTATCCCAACCAGAATCTGGTTGACTATTCTTATACATGGTGAAGCGGGAACCACCAACTCCTTTTTTGAAGTTTTCAGATTCTGTCGCATAAATTTGGCCGTTCTTTTCACCAACTGAAGAACCCGAAATTTTGATGAAATTCCCAGTATAATCTTTAGCCATCTCGATTGAGTTTGCTTCGCGGTTAAGAGACGCTACAGACATCAAGGCCTTGTCAAAATTAATAATTTGACCATCTTCATCATAGAATTGAAACTCAGTCTTAACGAAGAGAGAGGTAGCATCTTCTGTATTACCAGTATAAGCCGAAGCGAAAACCCCCATCGTTGGGTCTTTAAAAATTCCCAACCAAGCCTTATCATTGCGGAACTTGGAACTAGGATCAAGAGTATAAGTATAGACGATTTTAGAAACTTTTTTCCCTTGATAGTAAGTCCCCTGAAGATTCGTATAAGTTGCTGTTGCAGACTGACCTCGTTTCAGCAGGACTGAAGACCATTCAGTTGGTCCCTTACCACTTGTTACATTTGAATTGTACTCAGAATACTTACCGACTGTACCAAAGCTTTCCTGTTTGTTTGTCTGGTAGTTAGCATTTTGAATGTCTGTTACTTTAAAGTTATCCAACTGGAAGAGTTTATTGGCAAATTCTGCAGTATTCTTCACAGCTGCTTCCATGCCAGTATAGCTAACAAATTCACCAGTTGTAGTCAATGAAAGTTCAGCATTAGGCTCCGATTTGAAAATCAAACTTTGAGCACTTGGGCGACTCAAGTTTCCATCTTCATTCTTCTTTGATTCTGCTAAAGCCATAGCTGCCTTAATTTTAGCCTGCTCATCTTTATAAGCCTGCAACTTAGCCGGATACTCAGCCAACTCTTTCTTATATTTGGCAAGATCAGCTTCATATTTAGCTAATTTTGCTTCATAGTCAGTTTTAGCCGCGGCATTCCGTTGCTTGATTTCTTCGTTTTCAGCTTGGAGCGCTGCATTTTTAGCTGTGTTTTCTTCAACAGCCTTCTCATAAGCTGCTTTAGCATCAGCATTTGCCTTTTGAACACGAGCTAGTTCTGTCTGATAAGCCGCTAACTTAGTTTGGTAGTCTGTTTCGTTAGCTGCATTCGCTTGTTTGACTGCTGCCAAGTCTTTTTCGTATTGTGCTATTTTAGCCTCATAAGTTGCCTTGGCTGTTTCATTTCGTTGTTTAATAGCTTCATTTTCAGCTTGGATAGCATTGTTTTTAGCTGTGTTTTCTTCAACAGCCTTTTCATAGGCTATTTTTGCATCAGAATTAGCCTTTTGAACACGTGCCAATTCTGTTTGATAAGCTGCTAATTTAGCTTGATAATCAGCATCATTATCCTCTTTAGCTTTCTTAATAGCTGCAAGGTCTGCTTCATACTGCTTCATCGCTGCTTCATAATTCGCTTTTGCAGTTTCATTACGCTGTTTAATCGCTTCATTTTCAGCTTTAAGCGCTTCGTTTTTAGCTGTATTTTCTTTTACTGCTTTATCATAAGCCTCTTTAGCTTCAGCATTAGCTTTTTGTACTCGAGCTAATTCTGTCTGGTAAGCTGAAAGTTTATTTTGATAATCCTGTTGACTATCTTCGTTTGCTTTTTTGACAGTTGCTAAATCTTTTTGATATTGTGCTAGCTTAGCCTCATACTCTGCTTTAGCTGTTGCATTGGCAGTGTTGATTTTTCCAACTTCTTCTTGATGACTTTTTAGATCTTTTTGATACTTGTCATCCGCTGCTTTGTTTTCAGCATTGATTTTATCTGTTTCAGCCTGATGAGCTGCGACTTCCTTTTTATATGCTTCAGTTGTTGTCTTTACTTCTTCAGCCTGTTTAGCATAGTCGCTTTTAATCTCATCTTGTTTTTGAGCATTCTCTGTAGCAGTTGTGGCTGTTCCTTTGTCTTTTGTTTCATCTTGAACTACCTTAACTCCTGCAGATTTTGCATCAGCAACTGCTTTATCCAAATCAGCTGATGATACTTCTACTGGCAAAGCTGAGTCTTTAGAACCAGCCTTAGCTTGGCTTTCTTTGGCAACTTGACTCATTTCACCCTGAGCTTCAGGTAGATTTGTAGCCGGGTTTCCTGTAGTAGCTACCTCAACCGTACTTGTACTAGTTGTCTCTGTAACTTCATCAGCAAATACTGCTTTGTCTGCAAAAGCAATCAAAGCAGTTCCTAAAACAGCGCCACACAACGTTTTCGCAACTTTACTTTTACGAAATCCATAGACTTCTTTTTTATTTTTCATTATAAGCCATTTCCTTATCTAAATTTAGTCATTACTCCTTATACTAGCACTTTACAAGGCAAGATGCAAATATTTAGTCTTTTTTCTCTCTATTTATAGAAAAATTCCACATGTTTATAAATTAAAAAGAAGATGATCACACCATCTTCTTTTAGTTAAACTATTTATTTTTCAGTCAAAGCTGCAAGTCCTGGCAATACTTTACCTTCAAGGAGTTCCATTGATGCTCCACCACCAGTAGAGATCCATGAGAACTTGTCTGCACGACCAAGGTTGATCGCTGCGGCAGCTGAGTCACCACCACCGATGATTGATTTCACGCCTGGTTGTTTTACGATAGCGTCCATGACACCGATTGTACCAGCTTGGAAGTCTGGGTTTTCAAATACACCCATTGGTCCATTCCATACAACTGTTTTGGCACCAGTCAAAGCTTCGTCAAATTTAGCGATAGATTTTGGACCGATGTCAAGACCAAGGAAGCCTGGGTCTACTGCTTCACCTTCAGTGTCTTTCACTTCAGTGTAGTCAGCAAATGCGTTCGCTTCTTTTGAGTCAACTGGCAAAATCAATTTGCCGTTTGCTTTTTCAAGAAGAGCTTTAGCAACATCCAATTTGTCTTCTTCTACAAGTGAGTTACCGATTTCGATACCTTGAGCTTTGTAGAATGTGTAAGTCATCCCACCACCGATAAGAACTTTATCAGCTTTTTCAAGCAAGTTTTCGATAACACCGATCTTGTCTGAAACTTTTGAACCACCAAGGATAGCCACGAATGGACGTTCTGGAGCTTCAACCGCTTCTTGGATGTAGGCAATTTCGTTTTCAAGAAGGAAACCAGCAACTGCTTTTTCAACGTTTGCTGAGATACCAACGTTAGATGCGTGTGCACGGTGAGCTGTACCGAATGCATCGTTTACGAAGATACCATCTCCAAGTGATGCCCAGTATTTACCAAGTTCAGGATCGTTTTTAGATTCTTTCTTGCCGTCAACATCTTCGAAACGAGTGTTTTCAACCAAGAGAACTTGTCCATCTTCAAGAGCGTTGATTGCTGCTTCCAATTCAGCACCACGAGTGACACCTGGAAGGAAAGCAACGTCTTGACCCAATTTAGCTGCCAAGTCAGCAGCTACAGGAGCAAGTGATTTACCAGCCTTGTCTGCTTCTTCTTTTACACGGCCAAGGTGAGAGAAGAGGATAGCACGTCCACCTTGTTCAAGGATGTACTTGATAGTTGGAAGAGCTGCAGTGATACGGTTGTCGTTGGTAATCACGCCATCTTTTACAGGTACGTTGAAGTCAACACGAACGAGAACTTTTTTCCCTTTCAATTCAACGTCTTTAACAGTCAATTTTGCCATTAGATATGACTCCTTCTTTTTTTATACGTGTTAATTATATCACAAAATCAGCAAAAGAGATAGAAAAAGCCTAAACTTTTCGAGTTCTTTATTTCTGTAAAAATTGATTCATCTATCTATAAACTTTATTTTAACAAGCTTTATTTCGATTTCTGAAAATAGTAGAAAAAGTAGAGACTATGGTAATATTTAGAATTGTAAAATTTACTTAATCAAACCTAGTATCTAATTTTAAAAATATTGTTTTAGCGATACAAAAGACTAACTTTCAATTAATTTTCAGATTACTTTATTTTGTATGCCTAAAAGAGTCGGTTCCGTTCAAATTATCTTATCTAATATTACTTACTCTCCCATTTTTTCTCTTCCACCTCTCACATCTCCACTTCTTACTCTCCCACTTTTGACTATTACTCCTTAATTTAAAAAGATCAATTCCTTTCAATTCTATCTTCTTGTTTTCAAGGTTAATAAAAACTAAAAGAAATAATATTTTTTTATCCAGGTTCCATAAACTGAAAAAGAGGTAATTTACACCTCTTTTTCAGTTTAATATATTTCCTAAAATATGCTCTACTTTTTCTCTATTTTCAGCTAGCATCAAATCATTCCAAATATCTAATCGTTTTACATCATCATTAACATTTAATCTCAAGTGGATTTCAAAAATATTTGTCCAAAATCTAGTTTTATTATCACGATTCGAACTTAAATCAAATTTCTTGATCTTTCCAATATTAATTAACTTAGTGATATTATGAGCTATATATTTGTCGATAGATAAATTTGATGTGAAAAATTCATCGATTTTTGAAGCAAAATTCCTTAAATTTGTCATCATTGATAAAGTCTCTTTGAAGGTTGGAACATCATGAGCTTCATAATGACTTATTAACTTTTCAATATCCAAATTACAGTATGAGGTTAGGAAATCTTGACTATAGTTCCTCAATTCACCTTTCAAAGCACCAGTTAATGATTCTTTAGAATTATGAATTAATTTATTTCGCCAAAATATTGACACAATAAAGAGAAAATACTCTTTATTTTTAAGGTCAGGAAAGTGTTCAATTAAAACCTCAATTTTCCTAAACAAAGACTTACCAGAATACACTTCACTCAAATTACTAACAGGCTCACTCTGAAGTGGTAGAACTTGATCTAATATAAAATCAGATAAATAGGCTTCAAATGCCGAAATAGAATAAACTAATGACGATTTCTGAATAAAAAATTTCGATTCTATTTTAGTACTATCGATGCTTTTTGGATTCCACGACGTACTCAAATCTTCTGGCTTGTCATCAGTTGACTTAATTAAACTTATCCCAACGTAAGAAGTGATAAAAAACTGATTTTCTCTACCATGATTTTTTTTGTACTTTTTATAATTTATTGATTCGAACTTCATATTGATTACGACTTTCTATAAGCATCCCGAGACTCGAACTCGGATTCCAGGCTTTAAGATTCAATAAATGAACAGTTAAATGCCCATGGGTTACCTATTACCCCAGATGCTTATACATATTCTAGCATTTTCAACAATTAATTACAAGAATAAAATAAGTAAAGCAAACAAATCTTTTTGGGTAATTTATTTTAGCGCATGCTATATATTATATAAAAACAGTTCTAATATAAATTTTTGTTAGTTTCTTAATAGTTCCTGAAATACGTACCTTTTATTTATAATTTAGATATAAGTAAAAGCCAAAAATATTTCAATTCCCAATTTGTAAAATTAAGTGCACATTTTTACTGAAATTTCAAGGCATCAAATAAACTGATTAAAGTCCAGAAATATGACTGGACTAAATTTGGAGGTTATGTTACTGAAAAACACTTTATGATGGCTTACAAGCTATTCAGTCTCAATTCAGAAAACATTGGGATGAAAGGGTGCAAAAAGCAACAACTATTTTTAGCTGTTGCTTCTTGAAACGATTTCTTTCTAATCTCAACTTAAGAAATACTATTTATCCTTAATCTTCTCTCTTTTTCAAAGCTACAAGTCCATAGCCACTCATTACTCCGAGAAGTCCCAGCACTACTAGACCAGCATCTCTTGTCGCTCCCGTATTTGGAAGTGCTTTACTTGCTTTTTCAACTTTTGCTGGTGCTGCTGAAAGCGCTTGATCCCTTGTTTGTGAGACTTGCTCCTCTTTCGTTCCTACTTCAACAATTTCTGGAAGAGCTTCCTTGAGAACCTCAGTGGAATGAAGAGTGCGTTTGCCCTGAGCATCAACTTCTACAAAGCGACGAACTTGGCCTTCAACTCCTGCTTGAACTAGCTGACGTTGTCCTTTGAGAAGGGCTGCATTTAGTCGTTCTTGATGTTCGAAGAAAACTGTCCCCTCTTCAATTTCCAGTTTCGGAGTTTCTAGAACTAAATCTTTCACACCTTCAGCTGGTTGGTTGCTTGATAGAACTTTTGTACCAACTTCGGTGATTTCTGGGATTGATTCCTTGACTACCTCAGTCGAACGAAGAGTGCGTTTGCCCTGAGCATCAACTTCTACAAAGCGACGAACTTGGCCTTCAACTCCAGCTTGCACAACACGGCGTTGTCCTTTGAGAAATTCGGAGTTTGGTCGCTCCTGACGTTCATAAGCTGTTGTTTCAGTTTCAATAACTAGTTCAGGGAGGGCCTCAACCGTCGGGGCCACTTCATTTGGATCCATGCTTCCAACATGATGGCTTTCTTCTGCAGGTACTAATTTCTTATTCAACTTTTCTTTCATGTCCGCAAAAGCTTGTGGAGTTGGTGTTTGTGAAGACAACAAAGCTTCAGCTTGGGCAATCAACTCATTTTGAGAATCTTTTGCACGGACGGATTCGAGCAAGCCTTCCAATTCTTCTCTAGCAGTTTGATAACGTTGATTTCCATCCAAGTCCGCTCCAGCTTGTTTCAATTCATTCAAGGCTTTGTTGACTTCTTCTTGACTGGCATCATGGTTTTCTGCAACAGCTTTCGCTGCATTAAGTTTCTCTACTAGTACAGCTTGTTTGTCCTCACTTGAGAAAGTATAGGCAAGGGTTGACTGGCGACCTTGGGCAGCAGTGATTTCTTGTTTGAGGTACTCATCGTTGACAGCTGCTTTTGGAGAAACCAAGACATCGAACTCAGCAGTGTGTCCCTTGTAATGCAAGGTCAAGGTTTGTCGTCCAGTCTTCTGAGCATCATAGCCCGTGATTTCAACATCTTTATCAGTAAAGCTGTGAACCTCTTCTGTCTCATCATCATAGAGAACTCCAAAGCGCCCTTCTGCAAGATCCAGTTGATCTCCTACTAGATAGTCTGTTTTTGGTTTCTGAGTAATGTACAAGCCTGCTACTTCCTTTGGTTTTCCTTCATCTTGACCAGTCACTTGTACCTTCAAGTCACCAGTAACTGGAAGTCCAAGGTAGCTGACTGTGAGCTTTTGTTCCCCTTTTTGATGAGCGTTGTAGCCAGATACTGTCACACCTGAGTGAGTAAGGTTGATTAGTTCATCGGCTTGTCCCCCTTCGTATTGAACACGGAGGGTTCCGCCTCTGAGGTCAAGTTTTTCTCCCTCTTTATAAACTGTCTTCTTAGGCCCTTTTTCAAGACTCACTGCAGCAATTTTTCTCTCATCCTGTGGAATCGCTACTGCCAAGGTGTTACTGATTTCTTTGCCAGGTAGTTGGGTACGATAGTAGAGGAGAGTTGGTTGCTTGTTAAAGCCCAATGGTGCTGTTGCCAAGTCGCCTCCAGTTTCAGTCTTCAAGGTTGCAATTGGTGTTTGTGAATCTGCCTTGTCGTAAACGGTGATGGTTGCACCCGCTGGAACATCAGAGAAGCCTAGTTGAACTTGGTGGTTTCCAAGTGAACGGGCAGCTACCTTAGCCATTGGAATATTTTGACTTTCTGTGTCCAAGGTTTCGTACATCTTCCAGTTATAGATACGAATTGCTTTCCAAGGTGTTCCGTTATCTGAAGTGATAACTTTTAGGCGCCAGTCTTGGGCAGTGATTGGTTTGTCAAGAGTGATATCTGTAACGTGCGCTTTGTTGCCACGGACTTCCTTAGCTAGTTTCCACTCGCCATCTGTATCCTTGTAATAAAGATCAAAGTCCTTGGTATTCATCAGACCATCGTTTACGGATTCTCCACCAGCTCCCGCATGATCCATTACCCATCTGACAACACGACGTGGTTGGGTCAAACGAATATCGACACTACCGCTCAATTGTCCTGAAGACCACTTGTCTGACAGGCTAGTAATGGTACCGTTCAACATACCTTCGATGCCTTCTCCACCTTCAGTATTTGGGAAAGTGCTATCGATAACCTTTGCCCCTGGAACAATATTTTCAGCTAAAGGTCTTGGGAGAGTCGTATCCTGAACTGTCATCCCCCAGTTAAAGGATGCCGTCGCAGCTTCAGAACGAAGTCCATTTTTACCAACCGCAACGACTTTCAATTCCTGAATCCTACCAGTCGCATTAGCAGAGCGGCTAATTTTTGGCAAGTAGATAGCGGAAGCAGATGATCCTGTCAACAAACGCCAGTTATCCCCATCTTTTTCGTAGACTTCATAGAAATCTGCATCTTGGTTACCCGCAAACTGAACCACTGCTTCAGCTTCTTGGGCATTCTTGAGAGATTGTTTCACTACAGAGAGACCTGTCGGGGCTTGTGGCGCTTGGTGATTGTCTGAAATGGTTAATTGACCTAGGTTGAACTGATAATCTTTTACAGCTCCTTCATGCTCGAAGAAGAGTTTGACTGCATAGATGGTTTTACCTGCTAGTGAGCTGAGGTCAAATTCTTCATTCTTCCAGTCATCAGAGAGAGTCAGTTCTTTCCATGCAGCTGCATCCTCAAATTTGTAGTCTGGAGTCGTAGAGAAGGCCATATAAACTTTAGAGCCTTTTCCTCCCTTGTGGGCAACACGAAGTTTGGTTTTCTCTGTTACTTCTAGTTTGGTAGAATACAAATTCACATCCTGGTCCGTCTTACCAACTACATCACCTGAGAATTTAAGGGAGTTACCTCCATTATAGGCATCTGTAAAATCATATTCTGCACGAAGTTTTTCACCTGTCGAAGTCTGCCACCAGCGCCATGTTGGCAAAACACCTGAAACAGAACGGTAGTTCCACTCAGAATCCTTAGAAACTTTACCGTCAACAAACCATTTTCTACCATGACCTGTATTAAAAGAGGTGGTGAAGGTACGTCCTACTGCTGGTGTACGGTCAGCAACTAAATTGGCAATTCCATACCACTCTTTATCTGCTGGTTTTTGAGCCGTTGGATCTCCTTGGTAACCTGTAAAGAAGATGTCTTCGTTCTTGTGGTAGTCTTCGCCTGTTTTTCCTAGACTGGTAATCGTATCTGGTGCAAAAAGTCCAAGTGACAAACGCAACTTGCCTTTTTCATCTAAGAGGGCATCCCATTTGACTTTGGTCTTATAAGAGCCACCTTGTTGCAATTCCAAGCCTGCAAAGACATCATACTGGCTACGTTCTAGCCATTTTGCCATCTCTACGGAGTGGTCATTCTTTTCCTTGTTCCAGTTGAAATTGGCAAAAAATTGATCTGCAGGGACTTTGTCACCTTCTTTTTGCATGAACTGGTAGTTGTAATCACCTAGACCATCTTCGTGGTAACGACCGTATTTGTAGGTCATGGCATCGTACCAAGCATACTTGATCGGGTGGTTGACTTTGGCTGCGTATTCTTTTGTATAGAGCATGAATTGGCGCATTTTTTCACCAAGAGGTGCTACCAATTCACCCGTTGTTTCTTGGTTGATAAAATACCCATCAAAGCCATAGTACTTAGCAAGGTCGACAAGTTTTCGTGCGATAGGGAAGGTGCCATCTGCGTCTTGTTTCAAGGCAGCTGCAAATTTCTCTTGGTCGGCAATGCTATTTGACCAGTTGAAAAAGAGGGTTCCATAAACGGGAACTCCGTTGCGGTGCCCAGCATCAATGACATCTGGAGTTGGAACTAGACCTTCCCAGAAGACCATTGAATCCAAGTACTGCCAGTAATCAAAGGCGTAAGCCTTGAATTCTTCTCCACCAACAGAAGCATGGTCTTTAGCCTTTGAGTTGGTATTTGCTAGCGCCTGAACCTTGGCTCTTCTGCTTGCTTTTTCGTTAACCAACTGACCTCTATGGCGCTTGGCGAGTTCAACTGAGGAACGATTGATGGGATCATCCTCGCGCGCACCTGGTTCCCATTTCAACAAATCATCCCAAGTATCAAATTTGATTTCTTTTGGTCGGAGACTCTTTTCTTCATTTTTAGGAACGTCTGCTAGAATCGGTTTGTCGGCTTTCTTCTCAGCCACTTGAGGAGTTTCCTCTGGTTTGACTTCTTCTTTTTCAGTTGGTTGAGCAGGTTTTTCTGTCGGAGTTGGCTTTGCTTCTTCTTTTTCATTAACCAGATCCGTTATTGTTGGAGGGTTTTCTGAAATTGGTTGCTCAGCTACTTTGTTCTCTGTTTTCTCTAATTGTTTTTCAAGGGCTGCAGTATCTGGATTAGCTGTTTCACTAGTACTTGTCGCTTGGGCGCTCGTATTTGTAGCTGTTTCAGGGACTGCGACTTGTTCGGCAAGAGCTGGGCTCGCAAATAGAG
The DNA here is from genome assembly GCF_023110055.1 of Streptococcus oralis. GTDB lineage: Bacteria > Bacillota > Bacilli > Lactobacillales > Streptococcaceae > Streptococcus > Streptococcus oralis_BY. The sequence goes on from NZ_JALDVG010000002.1 coordinate 89,566, forward strand.
CTGAACCAATCATCAAGGAACAAGCCCCGATTGACAACTTACGAATACTGTAACGGCAACGTTTTTCAAAAAATAGATTTTTCATCTTATCCTCCTAATAAAATATAAAGTAAGCGCTTTACTTTTTGATAAAAAGTAACTGTTCTCAATGTACACCACCAGAACAGGATCATCTTCATTTTATCCTATATGAAAGCGTTGTCAATATACTTGACACAAAAACTATAACTAGGATAAAAATCAGTAAAATTTGGACACAATCCTATAAATCATCTATCTTAAAGGGAAACTACCTCTCATTTTGAAAGAAAGTTCTTGTTTCTTATGAAAATTTCAGCTAAACACTTGTGAGATTTACTTTTATCCTTTAAAATAGAATAGGAGAAATTCCGTTATTATTTTTCGGAGGAAAAAGAAATGTCCATTAATTGGCAGGAAATTTTATTTCACTTTTTAGGAGGTCTAGGACTGTTTTTATACAGTATCAAGACCATGGGAGACGGTTTGCAACAAGCTGCTGGAGATCGCCTTCGTTTTTACATTGACAAGTACACTAGCAATCCCTTTTTAGGTGTTCTAGTCGGAATCGTCGTGACTGCCCTGATTCAGTCAAGTACAGGGGTTACAGTTATCACGGTTGGGCTAGTCAGCGCTAGTCTTCTAACCCTTAGACAGGCTATCGGAATTATCATGGGAGCCAACATCGGAACCACCGTTACATCCTTTATCATCGGTTTCAAGCTTGGTGAGTATGCTTTACCCTTGATTTTCCTTGGAACCATGTTCCTCTTCTTTACAAAAAACAGAACAGCAAACAATATCGGGCGCATCCTGTTTGGTGTCGGGGGAATCTTCTACGCCCTCAACCTCATCAGTGCCGGTATGAGCCCGCTTAAAGATTTACCACAATTCAAGGAGTATATGGTCACCTTGGGACAAAATCCTATTTTAGGAGTAGTAGCCGGTGCAGTGATTACCGTCCTCATTCAGGCCTCTTCGGCAACTATCGGGATTCTACAAGGTCTCTATGCAGGTGGCTTCCTTGACCTTAAAGGTTCGCTACCGGTTCTCTTCGGGGATAATATCGGGACAACTCTAACCGTTATCATTGCGGCAGCTGGAGCCAATGTCTCAGCGAAACGCGTTGCGGCAACCCACGTTACCTTTAACGTTTTAGGAACTATTCTTTGCTTAATCTTATTAGGCCCTTTCACTGCTATGATCGAGTACTTCCAGGCACTCCTTCACCTCTCACCTGAGATGACAATCGCCTTCTCTCACGGTGCCTTTAACGTAAGTAACACCATTGTACAATTTCCATTCATCGGAGCCTTGGCCTACTTTGTAACCAAGCTCATCCCTGGTGAAGACGAGGTTGTCAAGTACGAGCCTCTCTATCTCGACGAGCAACTTATCCAGCAATCTCCTTCCATCGCTCTAGGAAATGCCAAAAAAGAACTCTTGCACTTGGGGAACTATGCAACCAAAGCTTTTGACCTTTCTTATACCTATATCATCGGTTTGGATGAAAAGGTAGCTGAAAAAGGGCACAAGACAGAGGAAGCCATCAATACCATCGATGAAAAACTCACTCGTTACCTCATCAGACTCTCAAGCGAATCCTTGAGCCAAAAGGAAAGTGAAGTCTTGACCAACATTCTGGATTCATCTCGTGATTTGGAACGGATTGGGGACCACGCAGAAGGCTTGCTCAACCTAACAGACTACCTCCAACGTAAGAATGTTCAATTTTCTGATGCTGCTTTAGAGGAATTAGCTGAGATTTATCAAGCAACAACTGCATTTATCAAGGATGCCCTTGATAGTGTGGAAAATAATGATATTGAAAAAGCTCAAAGTCTGATTGAACGCCATAAAGAAATCAACAATATGGAACGCGTTCTCAGAAAGACTCACATCAAACGCCTTAACAAAGGTGAGTGTTCTACACAAGCTGGAGTCAACTTTATCGACATCATTTCCCACTACACTCGTGTGTCTGACCATGCTATGAATCTAGCCGAAAAGGTCATCGCTGAACAAATTTAATTGGTAAGAATCCACCTTAATTTAGGTGGTTTTTTGTCTCCTAGTCAAGAATATTTTTTCTAACGTAAAAAAAATGCTTTGATTCACAATGGAATCAAAGCATTTTAAATAGCTCTCCAAACATGATAGCAGAAACTGCAGTGCCTCTATACTTGGCTTCTTCTCTTTTGATAAAGCGCGCCAAGTTGATCAATTCAGGTGCCGGGTGTTTGGGATTGATGAGCAATTCACGAGTGACCAGTCCTGAGAGACGGACTGCTAGTAATTGCTCATTTGTAGTTGGTAGTTTTTTAGCAGTCTCTAGGAGAGCAGCAACTAAATCTTCACTCAAGCCCTGACGGGCATGGTTATAGAGATCTTTTATAAGGCTTTCTAGGTTTGGTTCTGCCATCCCGACCACCTCCCTTATGCTTAATAATGTTTAATCAAATTAACCGTTGAGCGGTCCAATTTTTTCACCAAGGCTTGCAAGAAAGCTTGAGCTTCTAGGAAGTCATCCATCGCGTAGAGAGTTTGGTGAGAATGGATATAACGAGCGCAGACACCGATAGTTGTAGATGGAACACCTCCATTTTTCAGGTGAGCTGCTCCAGCATCCGTTCCGCCTTTTCCACAGTAGTATTGATACTTGATACCAGCTTCTTCAGCCGTTGTCAAAAGGAAATCCTTCATACCTGGGAGAAGCAAGTGACCTGGATCGTAGAAGCGAATCAAGGTTCCGTCCCCAATCTTACCTTGGCCACCATAAACATCACCAGCAGGTGAACAGTCAACTGCCAGAAAGACTTCTGGGTCAAACTTAGTTGTGGAAGTATGAGCCCCACGGAGACCAACCTCTTCTTGGACGTTAGAGCCAAGATAGAGTTCATTTCCGAGTTTTTGACCTGATAAAGCTTCAGCTAGCTCGCTTACCATGAGGACACCGTAGCGATTGTCCCAAGCTTTTGAGATGATATTTTTTTCATTGGCTGTCAAGATAGCGGAACTATCAGGGACAATGGTGTCACCTGGACGGATGCCAAAACTTTCTGCTTCAGCCTTATCCGCAAACCCACCATCAAAAATGATATCAGAGATAGCTGGCATGGTTGGGCCACCTGTTCCACGTGTCAAATGTGGCGGAACAGAACCTGAAATCACAGGAATTTCACGACCATCACGAGTAAAGAGTTTAAAGCGTTGGCTGCTGACTACCATTGGATTCCAACCACCGATTTCAACGACACGGAAGGTCCCATCTGGCTTAATCTCGCTGACCATAAAACCAACTTCATCCATATGAGAAGCGACCAAAACACGGGGTGCATCGGCAGCTTCTGAATGTTTGATACCAAAAATACCACCCAATCCATCTGTCACCACTTCGTCCACATGCGGTGTCAACTTTTCACGAAGATAGGTACGGACAGGCGCTTCATGACCTGAGATTGCAGCAAGCTCTGTTACTTCTTTGATTTTTGAAAATAATGTTGTCATATCAGTTCCTTCTTTCTGTCCTCCATTTTACCACTTTTTATAGGAGAAGGATAGTGGGAAGGTGGATTGGTTTTTACTCAGTTTTCCAATAAAAGAGAGGGGCAGATGTAATTTCAGAAATTTTTCTTTCTTTTTACATTAAATTGTCAGAAAATTTATTGACAGATTAAAAAAATCGTGTTACATTATCTCCAAGGGTATTTTTATACCAAATCTACACGAAAGGACGAGGTATGAAACTCTCTCATATTTTAACAGGCTTACTTCTACTCCTGGTCTTTCTCTCCATTACCATTGGAACTAGTGATTTTTCTTGGGAAAAATTCTTTACTTTTGACCAACAGACCTGGCTTTTCTTTCAAGAGTCGCGTCTTCCAAGAACCATCAGCATTCTCCTTGCAGCCTCCAGTATGAGCATGGCAGGACTCCTCATGCAGACCATTACCCAAAATCAGTTTGCTGCTCCGAGTACAGTCGGAACGACAGAAGCCGCCAAACTGGGAATGGTGTTGAGCCTCTTTGTCTTTCCGTCTGCGAGTCTGACCCAAAAGATGCTCTTTGCTTTTGGCTCATCCATCATATTTACCCTCTTCTTCCTTGCCTTTATGACTCTTTTTTCTATAAAGGAAAGGTGGATGTTGCCCTTGATTGGGATCATCTATAGTGGGATTATCGGTTCCATCACAGAAGTTATCGCCTATCGTTTCAATCTGGTTCAGAGTATGACAGCTTGGACCCAGGGTTCCTTCTCCATGATTCAGACCCATCAGTATGAGTGGCTCTTCTTAGGCCTCATTATCCTGATAGCCGTTTGGAAATTCTCCCAAACCTTCACCATCATGAATCTGGGCAAGGAAACCAGTGAAAGTTTGGGGATTTCTTACTCTCTACTTGAAAAACTGGCCCTTTTTCTGGTGGCGCTAACGACAAGTGTCACCATGATTACCGTGGGTGCCTTGCCTTTTCTCGGAGTCATCGTTCCCAATCTTATCCGCAAGCGCTATGGAGATAATTTGAGTCAAACCAAACTCATCGTCGCTCTGGTCGGTGCCAATCTAGTTCTGGCCTGTGACATCCTCTCTCGAGTCTTGATTCGGCCCTATGAGCTGTCTGTCAGTCTCCTACTAGGAATCATTGGTAGTCTCGTCTTTATCCTACTTCTATGGAGAGGGGGACAAAAGGATGCAGTTTAAAAGCAAACATACCAAACTCTTCTGCCTTCTCATTATTCTGGCCATCGGAGCTTGCCTCCTCTACTTTTGGCCCATCACTCAGCTGTCTGCCTTTGCCTGGAAGCTACGTTCCCAAAAAATCATCGTTTATCTCTTGGTAGCCATCGCGACAGGGATTTCGACCATTAGTTTTCAAACCCTGACGGAAAATCGCTTTCTGACGCCAAGTATTTTGGGAATCGAATCCTTCTATGTCTTGCTACAGACCCTGCTACTGATGTTTGAAAGCAAATTTCTACAGCTTGGAAAGTCTCCTATCTTAGAATTCCTAGTCTTGCTTCTTGTTCAATCCCTCTTCTTTCTCGCCTTACAAGGCTACTTGAAGAAGCTGATGAAGCAAGATCTGGTCTTCATCCTGCTGATCTGTCTAGCACTCGGAAGTCTCTTTCGAAATATCAGTACCTTCCTACAAGTCCTGATGGATCCAAATGAATACGATAAACTGCAAAACAGTCTCTTTGCTTCCTTTCAACATCTCAACACTTCTATCTTATCCATCGGTTCTCTGATTATCCTCGCTTTGACCATCTTTTTCTTTCGAAAAGCAGTCGTTCTGGATGTCTTGCACCTGCAAAGAGAAACGGCTCAGATACTGGGACTCGATGTTGAAAAAGAACAGAGAGAACTCCTCTGGGGCATCGTGCTTTTAACCTCAACAGCGACTGCCTTGGTAGGGCCTATGGCCTTCTTCGGCTTTATGCTGGCCAATCTTACCTACCTAATCGTCAAAGATTATCGGCACAAGTTGCTCTTTATCGTAGCCATTCTGATTGGATTTATTAGTTTGACCTTGGGGCAAGCCCTCATTGAACGAGTCTTTGCTTTGGAAATTCGCATCAGCATGATCATCGAGAGTGTGGGTGGTCTCTTATTCTTTATCTTACTTTACAGGAGGGCCCGTCGGTGAAACTGGAAAACATTGACAAATCCATTCAAAAACAGGATATTTTGCAAGACATTTCCCTTGAAGTCAGTCCTCAGAAACTGACAGCCTTCATTGGTCCAAATGGTGCTGGAAAATCAACTCTTCTCTCCATCATGAGCAGACTGACCAAGAAGGATCAGGGAATTCTCAGTATCAAAGGGCGTGAAATCGAGAGCTGGAATTCGCAAGAACTGGCCAAAGAACTCACCATCCTAAAGCAGAAAATCAATTACCAAGCCAAATTGACTGTAGAAGAGCTTGTCAGCTTTGGACGTTTTCCCTACAGCCGTGGTCGACTGAGAGCAGAAGACAGGGAAAAAATCCGAGAAACTCTGGACTATCTGGAACTGACCAACTTAAAAGACCGCTACATCGATAGTCTGTCTGGTGGACAGCTCCAACGTGTCTTTATCGCCATGGTACTAGCTCAGGATACAGACTTTATCTTGCTAGACGAACCGCTCAATAATCTCGATATCAAGCAAAGCGTCAGCATGATGCAGATTCTCAAGCGACTGGTGGAGGAACTTGGCAAAACCATTATCATCGTCCTCCACGATATCAACATGGCTAGCCAATATGCGGATGAAATTGTTGCCTTCAAGGACGGTCAAGTTTTTTGCAAGGGAACGACTGCTCAAATCATGCAGGCTGACCTGCTCAGTCAACTCTATGAGATTCCCATCACGCTGGCGGATATCAATGGCAAAAAGATCTGCATCTATAGCTAGCTATTCTGAACTCATGTTAGAGAGCCTTCTGTCTCTTAGCTAACAAGCCTATCTAAGAGCCCCCTACATCGTTATCATATTTTAAAAAGGAGAAATCATGAAAACATCCCTTAAACTTTATCTCACCGCCCTAGCGGTTAGTTTCTTGCTCTTACTTGGTGCATGTAGTACAAATACAAACTCAAGTACCAGCCAGACGGAGACCAGCACTTCTACTCCAACAGAAGTGACCATTAAAAGCTCACTAGACGAGGTTAAACTGTCAAAAGTTCCTGAAAAGATTGTGACCTTTGACCTCGGTGCTGCGGATACTATTCGCGCTTTAGGTTTTGAAAAGAATATCGTCGGAATGCCTACAAAAACTGTTCCGGCTTACCTAAAAGATCTTGCAGGAAATGTCAACAATGTGGGTTCCATGGTTGAGCCAGACCTAGAAGCCATTGCCGCCCTTGAACCGGATTTGATTATCGCTTCACCACGTACCCAAAAGTTCGTAGACAAGTTCAAAGAAATCGCGCCAACCGTTCTCTTCCAAGTAAGTAAGGACGACTACTGGGCTTCTACCAAGACCAACATCGAATCCCTAGCAAGCGCCTTTGGCGAAACTGGTACACAGAAAGCCAAAGAAGAATTAGCCAACCTAGACAAGAGCATTCAGGAAGTCGCTACTAAAAACGAAAGTTCTGACAAAAAAGCCCTTGCGATTCTCCTCAATGAAGGAAAAATGGCTGCCTTTGGTGCCCAATCTCGTTTCTCTTTCTTGTACCAAACCTTGAAATTCAAGCCAACTGACACTCAATTTGAAGACTCTCGCCACGGACAGGAAGTCAGCTTTGAAAGTGTCAAAGAAATCAATCCTGACATCCTATTTGTCATCAACCGTACCCTTGCCATCGGCGGGGACAACTCAAGCAACGACGGCGTCCTAGAAAATGCCCTCATCGCTGAAACTCCTGCCGCTAAAAATGGTAAAATTATCCAACTAACACCAGACCTCTGGTATCTAAGCGGAGGCGGTCTTGAATCAACCAAACTCATGATTGAAGACGCACAAAAAGCTTTGAAATAAACAAGAAAACCCAACATCAGGTGATGTTGGGTTATTTTTTTTCTTGATTTCGTCTGAGGGAAAAGTGATCTGGGACAGGATCTTTTCCTATTGGCGACCAGGGATGGCAACGTAAAATTCGAGCCAAGCCCATCAAGACACCCTTGAAGCCATGTTTTTCAATAGCCTGAATCATGTAGTTGGAACAAGTAGGTTCAAAACGACATGAGGGCGGAAAGGCTGGCGAGATAAAACGTTGGTAAAAACGTACTGGCGCTATTAAGATGCGTTTCATTATTTCTTGGTTACAGCCATAGTGTGTAGTTGGCTGATTTCTTTTTTATTAAGGCGACGGGATTCTCCTGGACGAAGACCTGTCAAGTCTAGGTGTCCAAAACGTGTCCGAGACAACTTATCCACTTGAAGACCGACAGCTTCAAACATCTTTTTAACCTGATGGTTACGTCCTTCATGGATGGTCAACTGTACCACAGAGCGATTTTTAACTGGATCCACTTTGAGAATTTCATAAACAGCTGGCTTGGTTTTCTTGCCATCAATCTCAAGACCGCGGGTCAAGGGGCGGAGATTGTCCTTATTAGCCACACCTTTAACACGCGCGACATAGACCTTGTCAATCTCATTACGGGGGTGAATCATTTCATCTGTAAAGTCCCCATCATTGGTCAAAATCAAGACACCTGATGTATCCCAGTCCAAACGTCCAACTGGGTAAATGCGTTCTTTGACATTAGGCAAGAGATCCACAACAGTCTTGCGGCCCTTATCATCTGTCACACTGGAAATCACTCCGCGTGGTTTATTGAGCAAGTAGTAGACCTTTTCTTCGTTGTAGATAGGCTGGCCTTCAACTTCAACCTTATCACCAGCCTTGATAGTCGTTGCGAGTTCACGTACCACTTGGCCGTTGACGGTTACCAAGCCTTGCTTGATCAACTCTTCTGCTTTTCTCCTACTGGCCACACCTGCGTGGGCAATATATTTATTGATTCTCATCTTCTTCTATCCTTTCACCAAATAATTGGCTTTCTTGAGCTTGAATCTCAAGCTCATCAATCACTGGCAGTTCTTCCAAATGGTTAATCCCCATGTAATCTAGGAAATAATCCGTAGTCACATAGAGATTAGGGCGGCCCAAAACTTCTTTTTTCCCATCTTCTCTTATCAATTCAAAAGCTTGTAGCTTAGCTAGAGCTCCACTAGAATTGACCCCACGAATAGCATCAATCTCAATTCGGGTAATCGGTTGCTTGTAGGCAATGATGGACAAGGTCTCAAGAGCAGCCCGAGACAAACTCTGGTTGATAGGCGCCTTGGAGTATTCCTTCAAAATCGCTGCAAATTGAGGTTTAGTGACCAATCTGTATGCACCACCTGTCTCGATCAGAGACAAGCTCGACTCTTGGTCTTTTTCATACTTCTGGGCTAATTTTTCTAAACTCTGTTGGATGCCTGTCGGTGGAAGTGAGAGGAGTTCAGCCAACTGACGAACCCGAATCCCATCTTCACCTGCCACAAACAAGAGCGCTTCTATTTCTGCTAAAGTACTCATCTTTCCTCTCTATCAAGTCTAGCTTTGTGCCTCTTGATTTTCTTCCTTCTTTTCCATAAGATAGATATCTCCGAAACTCTCCTCTTGCACGAGGATCAATTCCTGAGTTTTGATTAACTCTAGGGTTGCCAAAAAGAGGGTAATAACCTCTTGGACATTCTGGGCTTCCTTGAACAAATCCTGCAAACGCAACTGGTCTCGTCCAGTCAAGGACTCTTTTACAATGACCATCATGTCCTCAATCTTATACTCATCGCGCAGGATGGTCGTGTGGTTCTGTGCGAACTCCTCTTTTTTCTTGGCTAGGATATTTGAAAAAGCCAAAAAGAGGTCAATGGTCGTCCTGTCATGCACAAGCTCCGCATCCTCGTAAATCAACTCTGTCGGCGCTTTGGAATAGTACTGGGCCCGATCTTGGTGCTTAGCCTCCAAGTGCTCACCCAAGAGCTTGAACTTGCGGTATTCTTCGATTTGAGAGAGAAGGTCCTGCTCCAGGTCATCCTCTAAGTCTGTCACTTCTGCTACCTTTGGCAAGAGCTTGCGACTCTTGATCAGCATCAGCTGACTAGCCATGACCATATACTCGCCCGTCACTTCCAGACGCATTGCCTGCAAGGTTGAGACATAGGCTAGATACTGTTCGATGACTTCTGTGATAGGCACATCGTAGATATCCATCTGGTACTTAGAAACCAGGTGCAAAAGCAAGTCCAGCGGCCCTTCAAAATCTTTTAATTTAATATCCATTATCTATATTTTTCTAAGGTCAGGACTGTTTTTAATCCTAGTTTTTTTGCAATTTCGTACAAATCGACCTTGTTTTCTATCTGTCTTAGAATGAACTGTTCCCGCAAGGCTTGGGCTGATAAGGCTGGAAAACCTTTCTCCTTGACAAAGGACTCCAGCTGACGAAAGGCCCACTGACGAGAATAGGTTTTCCCACTCCTTTCAAAGAGATAGGTCTGCCCCATCAAGGGTTCCAATTCTGGAGTCAAGGTCGTGGGTATGGTGACAATCCTCTGTTGGGAAGCCTTGCTGATTCTCAACACTTGAAAATCCAGATTGATATCTGCAACCTTAAGGGCTAAAATCTCACTTGGCAAGAGCCCTATTTCCAAGATAAGAAGCGCCAGCAAGCGTCCTTCTGGATAATTACTTTCCTGCCAAAAAGAGTCTAAATTTAGAATCTCTGGCTTTTCAGTCTTCTTTTCAGCTTGTTTGGCTAATTCCAGACGGTAAAAGCTGTCCACTTCTCCGTTTCGATAGAGAAAGTAGAGAAATTGGTTACAGGCCGAAAGTTTTCGCTTCTGGGCGCTGATTTTTAGATTGGCTAGCTGGGCTTGGTAAATCTTAAGACTGGTCTCAGAAATCCGCTCACCCACAATGTCTAAAAATTGCTCCAGATCATACTTATAGGACTGCTTGGAATTGGTAGACAAGCCCTGTTTTTCCTCTAAAAAGGCTGAAATGCTATCTCTCATTTGCATCGAATCTCATATTCCTTACTAAAGTCATGTAAGAGAGCATTGACGGCCTTGAGGATGGACTTGCGCGTGATGATTCCTTGAAAAATCCCTTCATCATCTACCACTGGCAAGAAGGGTTCATCCACCAGTTTATGGAGGACCTCTGTGATGTTATAGTCTGGAGCGACAACTGCCACATCCGTCTTGGTCATATTGACGATGTCTGTCGTTGCCATCTGCTCATCCGTCAAACCTTGCTCCATTTGATAAGCCAAAATGTCTCTCAGACCAATGGTTCCGACAAAGCGTTTGTCAAAAGTCACAACAGGGATACGGGTATAAGTGATTTGGCTCAGCACTAAAATCGCATGGTCGGCATTGTGGGTATCAATCAAAGCTGCTAGATTCTCAGCAGGGGTAAGAAAAGTCTCTTCCTGCTCCAATAAAAATGCTTCAAATTCCTTGGCAATCATCGAGCAAACTCCTTGGACAAGCCTGGATAAACCTCATGGTCACGTGTCAAAAACTCTACTTTGAAATAGCTGTTATCAATCTCCACACGTGCATAGAGGCATTCTCTAATAGTTCCTCGTGGTTGGCTGATGGAGCCTGGATTTAGAAAAAGAGTCTTGCCTTCCATCCAAGCATTTGGTACATGCAAGTGACCATAGAGACAGATATCGGCATCTTCTTCCTGAGCCCAGTAGTCCAACTTTTGAAAGTTGAAATTGATATCAAACAAGTGTCCATGCGTCTGGATGATCTTGGTTGGACCAAGTTGAGTTACCAAACGTTCTGGGTAGCCAGCATAAAAGTCCATATTGCCTTTGACGACATGGATGCCCTCCCAGAGCGAAGAGTCTGGTCGGAGTTCTGAGTCACCATCGTGAAAAATGGCATCAACTTTACCTAGATAGCGGTCACGAATTTCTTCCACAATCAAGCTATCTCCATGGGAGTCACTCATTACAATGATGGTTTGCTTTGCCATGATGGAAATACCTCCAAAAGTTTCTTAACGGCTAAGGCGCGGTGAGATTGGCTATTTTTTTCTTCAAGGGTTAGCTCTGCTGAGGATTTACCTGTCTCTCCTACAAGGAAGAGGGGATCATAACCAAAACCATTCTCCCCCTTGGGTTCAAAGTTAATGTATCCTGGCCAGTCAGCTTCAACAACCAAGCTTTCCTTGTTTGGACTAGCTACGACTAGGGTTGTATGGAATTGAGCTGAGCGGTCCTTGAGTTCAAAGACCATGGCCAATTCGTGCAAGAGTTTGGCATTGTTTTCACGATCAGTTGCTCCCACACCTGCAAAACGGGCTGACCAGACTCCTGGCAAACCGCCGAGGACATCGACTTTGAGACCTGAGTCATCTGCCAAAACCATCTTTCCTGTTAATTGGGAAATGGTTTCTGCCTTCAGGCGGGCATTTTCTTCAAAGGTCATGCCTGTTTCAGCAACTTCAGGTAGGTTTGGATAGTCATTGAGATTTTCCACATCGTAGCCTAACTTGTCAAAGATAGCTCGGAATTCCTTGGTCTTTCCTTCGTTACGAGTCGCAATGAGCAGAGTTTCTCTGACCTTGCTAGTTTCAAAGAAGGTTTCCACTTCAACTCCTTCTTTAGGCAATTCAACATGCAAAAGCTTTCCATTTTCAACCAAGAGCAGAGCTCCCTGACGTTGGATGACTTCTAGATTGCGACCTGCTTCGGCATTTAAAATCTCAACGATAAAGGAGAGCAGACGGAAGTTAGAAGACCAGCGCATCACCGTTATCGTAATCGGAAAGCCATTTTCCTCGTCACGAAAAATCCGCGCTAAATCCATAAAATCAAGCTCGAGAGGATCTTTGATAAGGCTATAGATGCCTCCATAGACATCCCAGACACCGACATACCAGTCCTGGTCATCCTTGTATTCATAAATTTTGTTTGTCATAAAGTTACATGCTCCACATGAATCTCTTTTTCCAGCCATTCTGCTCCAATCTGGGCAAAACTTTGGCTATTGGCTGTTGTGTAAAAACGATGTTGAAGAGGTCCCGCATCTCGGCTACGATTGATTTCAAAATAGTTAAGCAAAACCGAGATATCCCGTACACACTCTGCCCCACTATCGATGAGCTGAACCTTTGGTCCCATGACATTTTGGATGATAGGGCGAAGGAGTGGGTAATGGGTACAACCCAAAATCAAGCTATCCACCTTGCCGACCAAGGGACGCAGGGTTTCATAAACCACTTTCTTAGTGACACTGGTTGACAGGGCACCAGACTCCACCAAGGGAGCAAACTTGGGACAGGCCAAACTCTCCACCTGTAAATCCGGATCCAGATCATGGATTTTCTGACGGTAGATGTCTGATTGGACCGTCATGGGCGTTCCAATGACTCCGATTTTCCCACCTTGACTGGACTTGATGGCTGCCGAAGCTCCTGGCAAAATCACGCCTAGGACAGGAATATCTAGTTGAGCCTTGATTTCTTCCCAGACGACCGCAGTCGCAGTGTTGCAAGCAATGACAATCATTTTGACATCCTTGGTCAAGAGAAAGTTGACCAACTGCCAAGTATATTCACGGATTTGCTCAGCAGGACGGGGACCATAGGGCGCCCGTGCCGAATCTCCAATATAGACGATTTCTTCATGGGGAAGCTGGCGCATGAGCTCACGAACAACGGTCAAGCCCCCGACACCCGAATCCAAAAAACCAATTGGTCGATTATCCATACAGTCTTCTTTCTAGTCTTTTTTCTGATTGATAGTTCATCATGATTACTTGTCCTAAATGAACGGACAGACAGCTTGATAGAATGGCAACTGCCTCTCTTTTAATCATAATCAAATATCAATAGAATGCAAGGAAAAAGTCTTATCCTTGAGAACTATTGAACATAGTGAGAAGTCTGGAACTTTCATCCCAGACTTTTCCTATTTATTTCTTTTTATTGTTAGCAAGGGCTGCTTTTTGTTGGCGGATGATTTGGTGGTAAACTTGTTGTACCTTGGCTTCGCTTGGTTTTTGACCATTTGCGCTCAAGAGAGCACGAACTGCCTCAGCATTCAAACGTGGGTTGTCCGCAAATTCTTTTTCAATTTGCTTACGAACCAAGTACATCCCTCCAAGAGCTCCTCCTAGAAAAGCTAGCACAATCAAGATAATTGCTAAAAGTAAATCCATTCTTTTTCTCCTGTTTCTTTTTGAGTCTTCTATATTATACCATAAAGTGACTTTCCTGACTAGTTTGTTTTACGCTTTCAAGAGGGGGTTAAGCCAATTCTAAGCTAGTCTTACAATCAGATTGAACTATGAAATTACGAATAATTCCACCCTTTCCTCTCTTTCTTCTACTATTTTAAGAAAAAACAACAGCAAATATGTATCTTGCTAAAAAGCTCTTGACAAATGCTAAACGACCATTAGAATGGGAAGTGAGGAGATAAATAGAAACAAATTAAACGGGACTGCTTCATAAAATGTAAGCGGTTTCGAATAAACAAAGGAGGGTTTTATGAAAAAACACTTTTGGGAGAAATCCTGTCGCTATAGCATCCGCAAGCTGACGGTTGGGACTGCTTCTGTTTTGCTGGGGGCTATTTTTCTAGTCAACCATACTGTAGCTGCAGACAGTGTTGAGGTCAAGCAAACTGAACCAACCTCTGTCGAAGCTATCACTAAGCCTGATAGTGAACCCAAAGCAGCTGAAGCGACTGAAACTACAAATCCGTCTCTAGCCGAAAGTCCAGTAGTTTCCGAAAGCAAGCCAGCTAACGAGACTCAAAAGACAAATAGTCAAGCTAGTGAAGAAGCCATTGTTGAAGCCAAAGAAAATAAGGAACCTGAAAAAGCAGATCAGCCGGTGACAAAGCAAGAAAACTATCAACTCAACTACGATCAACCAACAGCTCCCTCCTATGATGGATGGGAAAAACAAGCCCTTCCTGTCGGAAATGGAGAAATGGGAGCCAAGGTTTTCGGACTCATTGGGGAAGAGAGAATCCAGTACAACGAAAAGACCCTCTGGTCAGGAGGACCACAACCTGATAGCACCGACTATAACGGAGGAAACTACAAGGATCGCTACAAGGTCTTAGCAGAGATACGTAAAGCCCTCGAAGCTGGTGACCGCCAAAAAGCAAAACAGCTAGCTGAACAAAATCTAGTTGGACCAAACAACGCCCAGTATGGACGTTACCTAGCCTTTGGAGATATCTTCATGGTCTTTAATAACCAGAAGAAAGGACTAGATACTGTAACTGATTATCATCGTAATCTAGACATCACCGAAGCCACTACGACCACTTCTTACACCCAAGATGGGACGACCTTCAAACGCGAAACCTTCTCCAGTTATCCTGATGATGTCACTGTAACCCACTTGACCAAAAAAGGAAACAAGACACTTGACTTTACCCTTTGGAACAGCTTGACAGAAGACTTGCTTGCTAATGGCAACTACTCTTGGGAATATTCCAACTATAAGAATGGTCATGTCACTACAGATGCAAACGGAATCCTTCTAAAGGGAACTGTCAAAGATAACGGCCTCCAATTTGCATCCTATCTAGGAATTAAAACGGACGGAAAGGTGACTGTTCAGGACGAAACTCTGACCGTTACAGGCGCAAGTTATGCGACCCTCTATCTCAGTGCCAAGACTAACTTTGCTCAGAATCCAAAAACCAACTATCGAAAAGACATTAACCTCGAAAAAACAGTTAAAGGTATTGTCGAAGCAGCTAAGGCCAAAGACTACGAGACACTGAAAAAGGCCCATATCAAGGACTATCAAAGTCTCTTTAACCGCGTCAAACTAAATCTAGGCGGAACCAAGACTACTCAAACGACTAAAGAGGCCCTTCAAGGCTATAACCCAGAAAAAGGGCAAAAATTGGAAGAACTCTTCTTCCAATACGGCCGATATCTACTCATCAGTTCGTCGCGTAATCGGACAGATGCCCTTCCTGCCAACCTCCAAGGAGTCTGGAATGCCGTAGACAATCCACCTTGGAACGCTGACTACCACCTCAATGTCAATTTGCAAATGAACTATTGGCCCGCCTACATGAGCAACCTGGCTGAAACAGCCAAGCCAATGATCAATTACATTGACGATATGCGTTACTATGGCCGTATCGCTGCTAAGGAATACGCTGGTATCGCATCCAAAGATGGACAAGAAAATGGCTGGCTGGTCCACACCCAAGCAACACCATTTGGCTGGACTACTCCAGGCTGGAATTACTATTGGGGTTGGTCTCCAGCAGCCAACGCTTGGATGATGCAGAATGTCTATGACTATTATAAATTCACCAAGGATGAGACCTATCTCAAAGAAAAGATTTACCCAATGCTCAAGGAAACAGCTAAGTTCTGGAATTCCTTCTTGCACTATGACAAGGCCAGTGACCGTTGGGTGTCTTCTCCATCCTACTCACCAGAACACGGGACCATCACCATCGGAAATACCTTTGACCAATCGCTAGTCTGGCAGCTATTCCACGACTACATGGAAGTCGCCAACCATCTGAATGTCGACAAAGACTTAGTCACAGAGGTAAAGGCTAAATTTGACAAACTCAAACCGCTGCACATCAACAAAGAGGGCCGTATCAAGGAATGGTACGAGGAGGACAGTCCCCAATTCACCAATGAAGGGATTGAAAATCACCACCGCCACGTTTCCCATCTAGTTGGTCTCTTCCCAGGTACGCTCTTTAGCAAGGACCAGGCTGAATACCTAGAGGCTGCGCGTGCTACCTTGAACCACCGTGGAGATGGTGGTACTGGTTGGTCTAAGGCCAATAAAATCAACCTCTGGGCTCGTCTGCTGGACGGTAACCGTGCCCATCGCTTGCTCGCTGAACAACTCAAGTATTCAACCCTAGAAAACCTTTGGGATACCCACGCGCCTTTCCAAATCGACGGCAACTTTGGGGCAACCAGTGGGATGGCAGAAATGCTTCTCCAATCTCATACAGGCTATATTGCACCCTTACCAGCTCTTCCTGATGCTTGGAAAGACGGTCAGGTTTCTGGCTTGGTTGCTCGAGGAAACTTTGAAGTCAGCATGAAGTGGAAAGATAAAAACCTGCAAAGCTTGTCCTTCCTTTCAAATGTCGGTGGAGACCTAATTGTAGACTATCCAAATATCGAAGCCAGTCAGATCAAGGTCAATGGCAAGCCAGTCAAGGCAACGATTCTCAAAAACAATCGCATCCAACTGGCAACACAAAAAGGTGACGTCATTACCTTTGAACACTTCCCTGGTCGTGTAACCAGTCTGACAGCCGTTCGACAAAATGGAGTCACTGCTGAACTCACCTTTAACCAAGTAGAAGGCGCTACCCACTATGTCATCCAAAGACAAGTGAAAGACGCGTCTGGCCAAGCCTCTGCAACCAGAGAATTTGTAACCAATCAAACCCACTTTATTGACCGATCACTAGATCCTCAACATTCCTATACCTATACTGTCAAGGCTATGCTGGGCGAGCTTGCCACACAAGTTTCTGAACAGGCCACTGTCGAAACCTATAGCGAGTTGATGGACGACCGAGATAGCCGTATCCAGTACGGAGCTGCCTTTGGAAATTGGGCAGACGCAGAATTATTTGGAGGAACAGAGAAATTTGCTGACCTTTCAAAAGGAGACTACACAGACGAAGACCTCACTGCCACCATTCCTTTCACTGGTGTTGGTATCGAAATCTATGGACTGAAATCATCTGAACTAGGTCTTGCCACTGCTAAAATTGATGGCAAAGAGGTCGGCGAACTTGATTTCCATACTGCTGGGGCAACTGAAAAAGGTAGTCTCATCGGTCGCTTCGCAGGATTATCTGACAGACCTCACACATTGACTCTTCGTGTTAAACGTGAGCACAAAGGACGTGGTAGTGAGCGTTCGAAAATTTCATTAGACTACTTCAAGATCCTAGCAGGAGCAGGCAACACGATTGAAAAAATGGATGATCGTGATTCGCGCATCCAGTATGGTTCCCAGTTTAAGGACTGGTCTGATCCTGAACTCTACGGTGGTACGGAAAAATACGCTGACATCAACAACAGCGACTCTAGTGCAGCTTCAGAAGCTCAGGCAACTATTTCCTTTACAGGGACGGGCATTCGTATTTATGGTTTGAAGAGCCTTGCCCTTGGACGAGCACGTGTTACACTAGATGGCAAAGAAATGCCAAGTCTAGACTTCTACACTTCAGGTGCAACTGAAAAGAGAGCTTTTATTGGCGAATTTACAAATCTCACTGACGGTCCGCATACCCTGACATTACAAGTTGATCCAGATTCGCCAGAAGGTCGCAAGAAAATCTCTCTAGACTCCTTTGATATCATCAAAGCTCCAGCTGTTGGTTTAGATAGCCCAAGTATCGCACCTCTTAAGGAAAATGACAAAACCATTTCCTTAAGCCTACCAGCTGGAGATTGGGAAGCCATCGCAGTGACCTTCCCAGGTGTCAAAGATCCTCTAGTTTTGCGTAAGGTGGATGAAACACATCTAGTTACAAGTGGAGATCAGACTATCCTATCAATCCAAGACAATCAAGTTCAAATCCCAATCCCTGAAGAAACCGATCGCAAAGCTGGAAATGCCATTGAAGCTTATACCATTCAAGGAAATACCACAAGCAGCCCTATCGTAGCCGTCTTTACTAAAAAGGATGAGAAAAAGGTTGACGAGAGTCAGCCAACTACAAGCAAGGGGGACGAACCAGCTCCTACTGTTGAAATTCCGGAATACACCGATCCTATCGGAACGGCAGGGCAAGAGGAACCACCTACAGTGACAATTCCTGAATACACTAAACCTATCGGGACTGCAGGGCAAGAAGTGCCACCCACTGTAGAAATGCCTGAATACACCGAACCTATCGGAACGGCGGGGCAAGAAGAGTCTCCTACTGTAGAAAAGCCTGAATACACTGACCCTATCGGAACGGCAGGACAAGAGGAAGCTCCTACTGTTGAAAAACCTGAATACACCAAACCTATCGGAACCAGTGGAGATCAGGTCGCTCCGACCCATAGCCTTCCTGACTATCCAGTTCAAGTCTTGAAAGATAAGGAAACTGGAGTGGAAATCATTGGTGGAGTCACTGACTTAGAAGGAATTTCTCATATCTCTAGCCGACGTGTCCTAGCTCAAGAACTCTTTGGCAAGACCTATGATGCTTACGACCTACAACTTAAAAATCCAACAGATCATAGCGTACAGCCAAAAGGCTCTGTCTTGGTTCGCTTGCCTATTTCAGCTAACGTAGAAAAGGTCTACTATATTACTCCGACCAAGGAGTTGCAAGCCCTTGATTTCACCGTTCGAGACGGAAAGGTAGAATTCATCACTAATCATTTCAGTACCTATGCTGTCGTCTATCAAGCTACTGGAACAAGCTCTAACACAGAGGAAAAACCAAGTGCTTCAGATGAAGAAACCTTGGCACACGAGACTGAACAATTTCCAGCTAGTCCGATCCTTGCGAAAGCTGGAAATCATTCTCCTAAAGAAGAACTTCCAGCAACAGGAGAAGCGTCCAACCCACTCCTCTTCATAGCAGGACTCAGCCTAGCCCTTACAGCCACTTTTATGTTAAAAGGAAGAAAGGATGACTCCAACTAACCTTTAAGCACACAAAAACAGGATGAAGATTCCCTTCATCCTGTTTTATTTTGTCATCAAAAGTTAGTTTTACAGTAGGTATAAAAAGGCTAAAGTCAAGAGACTTGCTAGAAGCCCAACTCCCCAAAAGAAGAAATCAACCTTCCACTCACTCCAAGGATTGCCCTTGCCTGAGAATCCTCCAAGCTCAAAATGATGATGTACAGGTGTCATACGGAAAATACGCTTTCCGCCACTAAGTTTGAAGTAGGTAACCTGCATCATAACAGAGCTTGTCTCAAAGACATAGATAATCCCAATCAGTAAAAGGGTCCATTCTTGATGGAGGGCCATAGAGATTGCTGCCAGCATCCCACCTAGAGCCAAACTTCCAACATCACCCATAAAGACCTTAGCAGGCTTATGGTTAAAGACGAAGAAGCCTAACAAACCACCAATCATAGCAAGAATCACAAGAAGAATATCCAGTTGATTTTGCATATAAGCAATCACACCGTAGGCAGACAGGCTAATCACTACGGAAATACTTGCTAAGCCGTCGATCCCGTCAGTCAGATTCACCGCATTTGAAAAGCCAACTAGCCAGAAAAGGGCAAAGAAGATATAGAAAATTCCCAGATGAACTTGGTAGCCAAAGACTGAAAGCATATCGCCACCACGCTCATAAAAGAGGTAGAAAATCACTCCTCCAAGGAGCTGGAGAGCAAGTTTTTGCTTGGGATTTAAGCCTTCGTTAATCTTACGAAAGACCTTGAGGAAATCATCCAAAAAACCTACCAAACCATACAAAACCAAGATAAACAAAATCATGCCTACATTGTTGGTCAATTGTTGGGTAAAGAGAGCGACAAGGAAGCTCACAACAACTGCAACGATCAGGAAAACAAGACCCCCCATGGTTGGAGTCCCAGCTTTAGCTTGGTGTTGCTTGACATCCTCGTGCATCTGCTGACCTGTAATCTGCGCTTTTCGATAAAATCGGATAAAGGCTGGAATGCCAATCAAGGTCAATAGAAAGGCTAGAATTCCAGCACTAATGGAACTAATCATCTTAATCTCCTAAAGTTACTTTCATTTTTTTAATGTCTTTGAGGGCTGTATTGGCACGGACACTTTGTTTCTTGACCGTTTTGCCACTACCTTCCCACTCGACTTCTATATTCAGCCATTTAGCAAATGTTTGCACATTTTCATCTGTCCAGCCGTACATATCAGGCATTTCTTCGACCTTATCTGACAGGATCAAGATCTGCTGATTGGCTTCCAAATTATCTCCTTCAGAAACCGAGAGTTCCTTGATCTTGGTTCCTGTTCCGATAACAATTGGTTGGACCAGGTTTCGGCGCAATTCTTCTGCTAGGTCACCCGGAGTAAAGTCTTTGGTAGCCGGCATAGCATAGCTTGTCGTCTTGCTGACCTGATCCAAGTTCTTGGCAGTTGACTGAAGATTGAGGGATTCTTTCATGGCAGAAGCTCGCTCAAGGATTGGGTTGGCAAACTCTCCCAGCTGAACACCTGAATAATGCTCTGGCTGTTGCACCGTTACATAGAGAATAAAGTCAGGATTCTCAGCAGGATGCATCGACACAACGGAGAAGATATAGTTGGTTTCACCTGTTAGGTAGCCCCCATTCTTCTCATCAGCAATCTGAGCAGTTCCTGATTTGAGGGCAACATTCTGACCTGGAACATTGACATTAGGCTTTCCTGTGCTATGGTTGTACATGGTACCATAGACAGGATCTGTTCCGACCATGACCATGTGATCCCGAGTAGAGGATGCTGCCGCTTTTGATACAGGATTTCCGACGATTTCCTTTTGAGACTTACGGACAGACTGGTCATTTGGGTCATAGAGGGCGCTGATAAATTTTGGCTCCAACATAACCCCATCGTTGGCAATGGCTGTAAAAGCACGTAGCATCTGGGTCTGCGTTACAGAAATCCCCTGACCAAATGCACTCATGGCAATATTAACAATATTATCTGCAGGCAATTGACCTGAATACTCATCAGTCAGACCAAAACGCGTCGGCACCCCAAACTTAAAGCGATTGAGATAATCCAACCAAGTAGCATCTCCCATTTTTTGTTCAAGTAGACTCATTCCAACATTACTGGAGTGAGCGAAACCTTGTGAGAAAGTCATCATCCCACCAGTAGTCAAACCATCATTAACATCCCAATCTCGAATCGTCGCATCCGCTATTTTTAATTCACTGCTATTGAAGTATTCTCCACCTGGGAAGGTATTGTTATCAATAGAAGAAGCTAACGTCATGACCTTCATGGCTGATCCTGGTTCATAGTTACTTTGATAAAGAATATCACGCCAAACAAAGTCCTTAGTGATTCCTTCCTTAGTATCGGCATCAAAGGTTGGTCGTTGCGTTGTTGCGAGAATTTCCCCTGTTTTGGCACTGACCAAGGTCGCCGTCATGTACTTGCCTTTTACCTTTTCCTGAAAGGCATCCATCTGGGTTTCCATAAAGGATTGCAAGGGACTAGAAAGGGTTGTGTAGACATCTTTTCCATCTACCGTTTGTTGGGAAGCCTGATCTGTACCCGGAACAATATTTCCCAGACGATCTTTCTCATAGGTGATGATCCCATCTGTACCCGCCAGAATGTTATTTAAAGAACTCTCCAATCCAGATGTCCCAATCAAACGTTTGGTGCCATCCTCATTTTCATGGAGTTGCGCTAAACCGATAAAGGAAGAAGCAAACTGTCCATTGGGATAACTGCGGTTAGGGCTAGTTGTAAAGTCAATCCCCTCAACGCCAGCAGTTTTTAGGTCATTTTTAATAGCCATCATATTGGCATAGGTGATCCCATTTCCCTTGGTACCAAAGGATACCTGTTTTAGATCTGGTTGAGAAAGCTGTTCTTTGACATAAGACTCTTCCATATCTAGGTATTTATGGAAAATCTCAGCTACCTTATTAAATTGAGAATCCTCTACATAGAGAATTTTGCCTGTTGCTGACTTGTAGGTCTTGTCAATAACGGCATAGATATTATACGAAGTCGCATCCTCAGCAATAGGCGTTCCATTACGATCGTAGATGGTTCCCCGTTTTGCAGGAATCGTCTTGGTTGTTTGATGGACCTTGTTTGCTTCTTGAACCAAGTCCTTACCAAATTTTTTACCCGTTCCGATAATGACCGCAAAGTTGACCAAAAAGACAGCGAAGAGTATGACAGCCAATAAACTCAGGCTTTTCCCTACTCTTCGGCGGTTTTCTTCTGGAGATTTACGGTTACGAACGGCATAACGGATGATTTTTTCTTTCCACTGTTTCATTTCTTACTCCGCTGCTCGGATATTTTCGTTATTCAACTGCAAATCCTTAGAGTTTGCAATCTCTTTCAAACGTTCTGAACGAATCAATTCATTGACCTCTTGCTTGGCATCGTCTAGCTCTGTTTTCTTTTCTTCGATTTGAGCATTGACCTTAGTTAATTCATTCTGAACTTGTAATAGCTTGGTCTGCATAAACACAACGCTAATTGCCAGGATAATCATTGTTGCAGCAATCGAAACATAGAAGGCCTTTTCCACACGTGAAAAACCTTTAAACTTCGTTTGCAATAACTGGCTTGTTTTTTCGATTCTTTCTGCCATGTTTTTCCTCTTACTTGTGAATTTTTCTAGCCACGCGCAACTTAGCTGAATGCGAACGGTTGTTGGCTTCTAGCTCTTCAGCACTTGGCAAGATTGGCTTGCGGGATACCAATTCCATCTTGGGCTTAAGGTCATCTGGAATGAAGGGCAAGCCTTTGGGAACTTCCACTGTTGAAGCTTCTTTAAATAGTTGCTTGGTCAAGCGGTCTTCCAGCGAATGGAAGGTAATGACCGAGATTCTCCCATCTAGAGCCAGCATGTCCATAGCCTGCTGGATGGATTCATCTGCTGCACCCAGCTCATCATTGACTTCGATTCGGATAGCCTGGAAAATCTGCTTGGCAGGGTGCCCCTTTTTCTTGAGTTCCTTGGCAGGCTTGGCAGACTTGATAATCTCTGCCAACTCCGTCGTCGTCTCAATTGGTTTCACCTCACGCGCTTGCTCAATCTTACGAGCAATCTGTTTAGAAAACTTATCCTCACCATACTTGAAAAAGATCCGAACCAAGTCATGATAGTCATAATGATTGACCACCTCATAGGCCGTCAGACTAGCTTCCTGATTCATCCGCATATCCAGTGGCGCATCCTTTTTATAAGAAAAGCCACGCTCACGCTGATCCAGCTGAGGACTGGACACTCCCAAGTCATAACAAATTCCATCAATTTCCTGGACACCAGCCTCCTGCAAACGTGCCTGCAAATGACGGAAGTTATCCTTGATAAAGGTTACCATCCCCTTTTCGATATAGGGTGCCAACCTTTTTTGCGCATTGTCAATGGCATTCTGGTCCTGGTCAAAGGCATAGAGATGCCCTTTTTCGCTCAATTTACTTAATAAATATTCGCTATGGCCTGCTCCGCCTAAGGTCGCATCAACGTAGGTACCGTCAGGTTTTACGTCAAGCATATCAATCGTTTCATGAAGCAAGACCGTTACATGATGAAATTCTTTTGTCATATCCTATCTATTTTACCACAAATCTGACCAGCTTGCACTTGTCAGACAAGGCTAAGTTTCTTCGAAAAAAATTCTCAAAAATATGTCATATATACTTGACATCTCATCTCCAAAAGAATACAATATAGTCAAATATATACGACACATCAGAAAGGAGACCCTATGAATCGTGTGAAAGAATTCCGCAAGGAACTGGGCATTTCTCAGCTCGAGCTCGCCAAAGATATCGGTGTCTCGAGACAGACCATCAACATGATTGAAAACGACAAGTACAATCCAACCCTGGAACTCTGTCTCAACCTCGCCCGCAGCCTCCAAACTGACCTCAACAGTCTCTTTTGGGAAGACGATTTTTAAAAAAGGAGCAAACAAATGAAAAAAGAAACTCTCACTGACAAACTCATCAAACGCACATACGGCATTTCTGGCCCCCTTGACGAACACAAACGGCGCGAGGCCGATCGTATCGGGAATCAGGTCTTTATCGTTCTCTTTTATCTCATGATATTTGGCAACCTCATCCCCTTTGTCCTTGCTTATAAATACCCACAAATTGTCGCTATCGGCTATCCTCTCGTGGTGTTTGGCATTTCGATGATGGTTGCCCTCTATGTGGTCTCTCAAACCAAGAAAACGGGCATCACAGCTATTGATCCCGAAATGCTGAGTCAGAAAGAAAGTAAACAGCTACATTTTCCGGGTCTAAAAGCGGGTCTGATCTATGGGCTAGGTATGTTCTTTGGAATACCATTTCTTAATACTCTCACAGATGATAGCAAGGATTATCTTGGTTCTCTTTTAAATACAGGGCATTTTGTATCAACTATCCTAGCTACCCTCTTCTTCGGAGTGACCATACAAATTATCGTCTCTCTTCGCATTCGAAAAGCAAAGAAAGACCAAGAAGACGACTAGGAGGTGCCTTATGAAATCACTAGCAAGATTACTGATCAGTCATGTTTTTATCAGTATTTTCCTCACCATCGCCCTTGTTTCAGGAGCTATATCTCATACAGTTTTAATACTCTTACTCCTCTTTCTTCCTGCGCTCAATAAAGGACTGGAAAAAATCCAATCAAAACGGATACCTAGCCTCAACGCCGCGCTCTTCTTTCTCCTCATATCCTTGCCACAGCTTTTAACTAACCCCACCCAATGGAAATTACCAATATTCCTAGCCGTAACCATCATTTCAAGTTTGGCCTACTTCTATAACTTTTATCAAGTAGTTAAAGAAGTAGATCAAAAACAGTTGATTTAGGAGATTACTCCCATGAAAAAAGAAGATTTCACCACTCGCTTACTCAAACTATTCTTTCACATACAAGGCCCCTTTGATGAATGCCGCCAAGAGGTGATCTACAGGGCTTGTGCGCGTTCCTTGATCCAAATCGTTTACTCCTCCCTCCTACTCTTCTTGTTCTATCTCCTATTTGGACGCTTCATAGAGTTGGTTCGAGATGCTATGCCCTACCTCTATTTTGGACTTATCTTCGTCCTCTCATCTAGGGCGAGACTAGCAGTTCGCAACTTACATTTAGACAAGGATGACCCGTCCGAAATCCATCACAAAAGCTACAGCAAAAGTCAAATTAACGTTCGTAGTTGGGGTGTATTCATCAGCATTCCAATTGGCTTGTTTGTCTTATTAGCCTTTCACAAACTCTTTGTTCAGCATCTTCCCCTCGATACCTTTTGGGACAATCTCTCCCAGTTCGATAAAACGCTCCCTTTACTAGTCTTAGGTTTGGGAATTGGTGCCATCTTTGGAACCATGGCCTACGCCTTTTTATCGGAACACGTTAAAAAATAGAGCAAGATTCGCTAATTTCTCATTTTATAGGCAAAGAATCCCACCTAGTTCGTTCTAGGTGGGATTCCCACTTCAATTCATAGGATATTTTCCAAAATATCTACTGACCCTCGTCACCAATTCTCCCACTGGGTTTCAACCTTGACATCGCCATAGTTGCTTGGCGAGTATTTACTGTCATAAATGGAACACCAGTCCTTCAAGACTTTTTGGTTTACGATTTCTTCATAGTAAGAATCCAAATCCTTGGCAGTGATACCGTACTGCTCTAGATAGGATTTTACTTGCTCTTCGTCTTCGATATAAGTTTCCGATCTATTTTCATAAATCAGAATTTTTTTAACTAATACTTTTTTATTAAATTCGTAATGAATAACAAAGTTAATTTTTTCTCCTGAGTTAGCATATCTTTCAAACCAAATATTTACACCTTTACTACTACCATCAAAATTAAACCGTAGTTCTAAATTCTTCACATCGCTTCCAAGAGAAGAATCATCGTATGTTATTATTGATTCATACTTATCCGTTTCATTCATATTCGAATCATAAAGCTTTCGATTTTTTACTGTCACATTTTTTAAGTCTTTGAAGTTATAATGTCCCAAATAATTTTTTGCTGTTTCTTGGTAAATTTCATCAAAAATGTTTTTAGGTTGACGCACAAAAAAGTAAAAACAGGATAATACGATTATTGCGACTAAAGCTACTAAACCTAAGATTTTCTTCATGTTATCACCAATTCTCCCACTGGGTTTCAATCTTGACATCGCCATAGTTGCTTGGTGAGTACTTACTGTCATAAATCGAACACCAGTCTTTCAAGACTTTCTGGTTGACGATTTCGTCGTAGTAAGAATCCAAATCCTTAGCAGTGATACCGTACTGCTCTAGGTAGGATTTCACCTGAGCTTCGTCTTCGATATAACTATCCTCATTTCCTGATATCACAATCTGAATTGACTTTGTGATTGTTTTAGTATTTGGATTATATTTGTTGACCATCCATAGCTTCGTACCATCAGCTATTTTTCTCTCAAATGAAACAAACAGTTTACTATACGCTTTCTCAAAATTAAATCCAACTCTCAGTTCAAGATAATCCTCCAGAAGAGTCTTATACTTCCCTAAAGGGCTATATTTAAAATAATCTCCATCACTTGGCCAGACATCATCAATTTCAAAGCCATCTATGTTTCTTAAAATATTATTTGACCGATAGGTTTTCTCCGTCTCCTGAT
Organism: Streptococcus oralis; assembly: GCF_023110055.1. Lineage (GTDB taxonomy): Bacteria > Bacillota > Bacilli > Lactobacillales > Streptococcaceae > Streptococcus > Streptococcus oralis_BY. The sequence goes on from NZ_JALDVG010000002.1 coordinate 116,344, forward strand.
AAATCTCATCAAAAATGTTTTTAGGTTGTCTAGTAAAAAAGTAGAAACAGGATAATACAATTAGTACGAAAGACACTACTAGACCGAGGATTTTTTTCATGCTATCACCAATTCTCCCACTGGGTTTCAATCTTGACATCGCCATAGTTGCTTGGTGAATACTTGCTGTCATAAATGGAGCACCAATCTTTCAGGACTTTCTGATTTACGATTTCGTCGTAGTAAGAATCCAAATCCTTGGCAGTGATACCATACTGCTCTAGGTAGGATTTCACTTGGGCCTCATCTTCGATATAAGTTTCCGTATCTGCTTTCTTCAAACCTATTTTGACAAATTTTTTCAAAACACGATCCTTACGAATATATTTATTCCATAAGCGAACTCTAACGTTTGGCCCGATTCGCTTTTCAAATGAGATTGAACTTAACTGTGTTTTTGTAGCAAAATTAAAACTAATTTCTACTTCAAAATACTCTTCTGGGGTATGGTCTTTATTATAGGTTCCAAACGGATAATATTTAGAATACTCTCCATCACTTGGCCAACCTGGACTAATTTCAAAGCCATCTATATGCCTTAAAATATTATTTGTTCGATAGGTTTTCTCAGTTTCTTGGTAAATCTCATCAAAAATGTTTTTAGGTTGACGGATAAAAAAGTAGAAACAGGATAATATAATTAGTACGACTACCGCTACTAAACTGAATATTTTTTTCATCATCATCCTCCTAATCTGCCACAGCCTCTAAACGATTTAAAAATGTGGATACTTCTGGGTATTTTTCCTCAATATACTCTTTAATAGATGCCTCACCCTTTCTCAGTATATACCCAGGCGCTACCCCTGCATAGATTGTGCCTTTGACCTCTTTCCAATCCTTATTTTTCAAAAATTCTTTCTCTCTATGAGAGGAGTCTTTTTGAAGGTCAGCATAGTAAGAAGATATAGCTTGGTCATAGGATTGCCCCTTCTGTATCCGACCGATAAGGTTGACCGAGTCTAGGTCTGCCTTGTAGTCATCTTCGCCGATGCTTGGCTTCATATCATTAGCGTTAAAGGTCGTGTCTCCCTCCCATCCCGAAAGATCCTTGACATGCTCTCTACCGCCATAGATATCAGATAACTGAAAACTGCTAGGATTTAGATGAGTAGCCATAGTAATGGATTGATGGGTAAAGTCTGCATGGCCAGCTCCATTGTTAGAGTAGGCCTTTAACTTACTGTCCCAAAATTGGTCAAAGTTACCTGAAGTACCATAAACTTTTTCGTATTTAAACTTGGCATTATTATAATCAATTTCGTTTTCTTTTATTTTTTCTATATTATCAATTTTCCCACCCGCCATCTCATGTTGCAATCTAAGGTTATAATACAGTTCTTTGGCCTTTTCTTCTTTCAATCCCAATTCTTTAAAAATTTCAAAAAGTGGTTTTTCTACTCTCATTTTTTCAACTGTAGATGGACTACTAACAACCTCATCATAAAAATAATTTTTTAAATAGCCTGCAGTCTCATCCCACTTTGATTCGTTGTAAGACGCTGCACCGACGACTCGCAAAAAGATATAGTCACGGAACTCTTGACTAGAGGTTGGGAACTTCTTGTCTATCCCTTGCTTGATGGTCAGGAGCTGCTTGGCTGTCTCTGCATCAAAGCCGTATTCTGCCATCATGGTCTGGACAAAGGCCTTCTCTTGACGACTGAGTTTCATATCCTTTGTGTCAGAATATGCAGTCAGGTAGTTGGCCCAAGTCAGGTCAGATGGGACTTTAAAGACCCCTGTTTTTGCATCCCAGCTCGTTTCAATCTGAGCTAGTCCACGACTCAACTGCACATCGATACTGTCTAGTTCATCGAAAAACCCTCCTGAGTAGCTATCATAGGCACGCAGGTCTTTCAAAATCGTTTCATAGACGCGTTTATTCGCATGATGTCCTCGCATAAGTTCCACATTGCTACGTCTCAATCTTCCCTTTTCTTCACTATCCATGGTCAAGCTAGAAAGAGATTGGTTGACTTCATCTAGATAGGCGATCATCTGCTCTTCCTGGCGGATCTTATCAAGCAGATCATCCTCCCGCCAACTCTTGCTGTCGACCATCGTTTGGTAGTCTTCTGGCAATTTCTTGATAGCTTGAGAGAAGGTTTCGGCATAGAGTTGTCCCCCTTTACTCAAGGGCAGTAGGACACTTGCAAAAAAACTTCTAGCCGAATCATAAGCGTCGCCCTTTAGACTCTCTGTATCCTCTGAAAACTTTTGAATGGCTGATTGCAAGTCTTGATAAGCCTCCACCTGAGATTGGCACATGGTTGCTACACTCGAACTTTGTAGTTGTGATTGTTCCAGGTACATATCAATGCCCATGTCGTTTCTCCTCCTCTCTTTCTAGTTCCTTACGTCTTTCATAGTAAACCTCATCTAAGTCTCCCTCTAACCGGAATTTTTCTTTTTTCAAATCATCCATGTGATAGCTGAGGTCCTCAAAGATTTGGTTTTTAAGTTGGTTTCTTTGCAGGAGCGTTTCTTCCAACTGCCCTGCATATCGGCTCTGATAGGCCGCCTCCCACAAATCACTTTGATAACGGTGGCTAGCTCTATCATATCCTTCAAAGGTTTCTATCAGTGCTTTGGTGCGGTAGTTCTCTTTTCCATTGTCTTCTAGCTGGTACAAGAGTTCCCGCTCTCTTTTCTTCAACTCATCTAACTTGCTCATGTATGACTCCCAAAACCATTGGCCGCAGCCTTATCTAGCGCTTCAAAATCACTCGCTACAGAGTGAAGTCGTTCGGAAGTTAGGGTGACAGCGGCTGTTATCTGACTAGCTAGATTTTGATCCTTTGTCAGACATTGATGAGCCTTGTTATTCCCTTGAAGGGTCGTTAGGTCATCTTGACTAGCCGCAGCGATTGCTGTTAACGATTGACAAGCATTTTTAAGCTGAGTCGCATATGTTTGCGCAAGATTTAGATCACTTTTTACTGTTGACATGACTGTTTCATCCTTTTTCCCATTCCCTTGTGATAAGTTTACTTCATTTAGCTATATAGGCCTATTATACCATGTTTCACAAAAGGAGCATCATTTTGTCCTGATTTATGTACAATTGTGTATTTTTTCAACAACTTCTCTCATCCGACTCGACGAAAATAGTAAAAACTGTTACAATGTAGAAAAAGAAAAGAGGCCCTCATGACCAGTGTATATGATTTTTCCGTTTTAAACCAAAATAACCAAGCAACTCCCCTGGAGAGCTATCGTGGCAAGGTTCTCTTGATTGTCAACACTGCTACAGGATGTGGTTTAACGCCCCAGTACCAGGGACTTCAAGAACTCTATGAGCGCTATCAAGATCAGGGCTTTGAAATCCTAGATTTCCCTTGCAATCAGTTTATGGGACAAGCACCCGGCAGCGCAGAGGAAATCAATAGCTTCTGCAACCTACACTATCAGACAACTTTCCCTCGCTTTGCCAAGGTCAAGATCAACGGCAAGGAAGCAGATCCTCTTTATGTTTGGCTAAAAGACCAGAAAGCTGGTCCACTAGGAAAACGAATCGAATGGAATTTTGCTAAGTTTCTCATTGGCCGAGATGGGCAAGTCCTTGAGCGCTTCTCTTCCAAAACAGACCCCCAAACCATCCAAGAGTCTCTTCAAAAAATACTTTAATTTCTTTTTAAAACGTATCCTTTTATTTAGTTTGAGCCCTGAAAGGATGCGTTTTTTCTTTAAAAAGTAACTGATTTTCTTTAATTTATATTTATTTTTTTGCTTTTTGCTATTGCAATTCTTTCATTAATTTAGTATATTTGTTATATTAAAAACTTTGAGTCATTTTAAGGGAGAAATGGCCTTTTAAATTTTTTTATCTTAAAATGAAAGCGCTTTATAAATAGGGGGTAAGGAGTTTACAAATTATCAGAGAATTTATTTATCGTAAAATAAAGATGCAACCAAGTTAAGCTTGGGCTTGGGCAGTAGCTGACTGCCTTTCTAAAAACTAGGAGTATATTATGAATCGATACCTTTTTGAAAAAGGGCAAACTTTTAGCATTCGGAAGTTAACTGTGGGCGTAGCCTCTGTCATCGTCGGACTGGCATTTTTTGCTTCTGGAACCGTACGTGCAGACGAAACGTCTCCTACCGCAACATCCAATTTAGATCATCAAACTGAACAAGTCGCAGATATAGAGAAAAGGAAGGGTGAACCAGTCAAAGAAGAAGGCCGAGTAGAGACCGAAAAACAAGAAACACCTGCTGCCGATACCAGCAGTGCTGATTTGCTCCCTGAAGAAATTCAGGACCGTGCCTATCCAGACACACCTGTCAAAGAACTCGACACGACTACTATCGTTGACCAAAAAGCTAGTCCAAAAGTAGAAACTAAGAGCATTCTAAAGGACAAGGAAGAAGCTCCAAAAGAAACTGAGAACGGAAACCGTGCCATCATTAACGGTGGACAAGACCTCAAACACATCAACTACGAGGGGCAACCTGCTACTGCTGCTACTATGGTTTACAGCACTTACAATGCAGGAGAGCAACGTTACCTCGTTTCAGGATCTGGTATCTTTGTTGCACCAAATTTGATTCTTACCGTCGCTCATAACTTCCTAGAAGCCAATAAAGAAACTGGCGAAGGCCATATTCGTGGTGGAAAATCTGCCCAGTTCTACTATAACGTTGGTTCAAACAGCGAAAAGAAAAACTCACTACCATCTTCTGGAACTACGGTTTTATTCAGAGAAAAAGACATCCATTTCTGGAATAAGAAAGAGTTTGGAAAAGGCTATAAAAACGACCTTGCTCTTGTAGAAGCTCCTATTCCTCTTCCAATTGCTAGCCCAAACAAAGAAGCAACCTTTGCACCTTTAGCGGATCACAAGACGCATCAGCCGGGAGAAGCCATCAGTACGATTGGCTACCCAACTGACTCGAGCTCAAAAGAACTGAAACAACCTATCCTAGCTGGTCAGCTTTACAAGGCAGATGGGACCATCCGATCTGTTGAGTCCTATGATGATAAGGGAACGACTGGTATCACCTACAAAACCACTTCTGTATCTGGTTTGTCTGGTGGCGGGATTGTCGATAGCCAAGGAAAAGTTCTGGGTGTTCACCAACACGGAACCGTTGACAATGGTGTCGCTGAAAAGGATCGCTTTGGTGGCGGACTCGTCCTTTCACCTGAACAACTGAAATGGGTTAAGGACATGATTGCCAAGTATGGTGTGAAAGGCTGGTACCAGGGAGACAACGGAAATCGTTACTACTTTACTGATGAAGGGCGTATGCTTCGGAACGAAACAGCTGTTATCGGAAGCAACGAATATTCCTTCAACCAAGATGGGATCGCTACCTTGACCAAGGGAGTTGAATACGGTCGTGTGGTTATCCAACACGAAGACGAAGAAGGAAATCCTGTCAAAGATAATGACACCTTTATCGAACAGACAGCTGTTGATTCGCCATTTGACTATAATTTCAAAAAAGAAATCGAGAAGACGGACTTCTATCAGAAGAATAAAGACAAATACGAAATTGTATCCATTGATGGCGTAGCAGTCAATAAACAACTAAAGGATACTTGGTCTGAAGATCACAATGTTGTCAGCAAAGCGCCTGCCGGTACACGTGTCATCAAGGTGGTCTATAAAGTTAACAAAGGCTCCTTCAAAGTTTACTACCGTCAAAAAGGAACCACTACTGAACTAGCGGAAGCGACAGTTGATAACAATGACGGTCAAGAGTATGACGTTTCCTTTGTCAACACCTTCCATGCAAAAGACATTACTGGTTACCGTCCAGTCAAGACTAGCCTGGAAGCAACCATCCAGCAAAAAGGGGTGAATGAGGTCGTCTTTGAATACGAGCCAATCGCTGATACAGCCAATCCAACGACACCGACTCCACCAGTCGCTCATCCAGAAGACAAAGAAACTGAGATTGGCAATCATGGACCTCTTCCAAGCAAGGCTCAACTCGATTACCACAAGGAAGAATTGGCAGCTTTCATCCACTACGGAATGAACACCTATACCAATTCTGAATGGGGAAATGGGAAAGAAGACACTCGATACTTCAATCCAACCAACTTGGATACTGACCAGTGGATTCGCACTCTGAAGGAAACGGGCTTCAAACGAACCATTATGGTTGTTAAACACCACGATGGTTTCGTTGCTTACCCATCTAAGTACACCAACCATACCGTAGCTGCTAGCCCATGGAAAGATGGAAAGGGTGACCTTCTCGAAGAAGTTTCCAAGTCTGCTAGCAAGTATGACATGAATATGGGTGTTTACCTTTCACCATGGGATGCCAACCATCCTAAATACCATGTCGCAACCGAAAAAGAATACAACCAATACTATCTCAACCAGCTGAAAGAAATCCTTGGTAATCCAAAATACGGTAATAAAGGGAAATTTATCGAGGTTTGGATGGACGGTGCGCGTGGTAGCGGTGCCCAAAAAGTAACCTATACCTTTGATGAATGGTTCAAATACATCAAAGAAGCCGAAGGGGATATCGCTATCTTCTCTGCTCAACCGACAAGTGTTCGCTGGATCGGAAATGAACGGGGAATCGCAGGTGACCCTGTATGGCATAAAGTTAAAAGAGCCAACATCACAGACGATGTGAAAAACGAATACCTCAACCATGGTGACCCTGATGGTGATATGTACTCTGTAGGGGAAGCTGATGTTTCGATCCGTTCAGGCTGGTTCTACCATGACAATCAACAGCCGAAATCACTCAAAGAGCTGATGGATATCTACTTCAAGTCCGTTGGTCGTGGAACCCCACTCCTTCTCAATATTCCACCAAATAAAGAAGGAAAATTCGCAGATGCAGATGTGGCTCGCTTGAAGGAGTTCAAAGCAACCCTAGACCAAATGTATGCCACTGACTTTGCCAAAGGTGCCACTGTAACAGCAAGTTCGACTCGTCAAAACCACCTTTACAAAGAAAGCCACCTCACAGACGGTAAAGATGACACCAGCTGGGCGCTCTCAAATGATGCCACAACCGGTAGCTTTACAGTCGATTTAGGACAAAAGAGACGTTTTGATGTCGTTGAACTCAAGGAAGACATCGCCAAAGGTCAACGTATCTCTGGTTTCAAGATTGAAGTCGAAATCAACGGACGTTGGGTGACATACGGCGAAGGTTCGACCGTTGGTTACCGTCGCTTGGTTCAAGGCAAGCCTGTAGAAGCACAAAAAATCCGTGTAACCATCACCGGTGCTCAAGCAACTCCAATCTTGACCAACTTCTCAGTCTACAAGACACCAAGCAGCATTGAAAAGACTGATGGCTACCCTCTTGGACTTGAATACCACTCAAACACAACGGCAGATACAGCCGGAACAACTTGGTACAATGAATCTGAAGGTGTTCGTGGCACTTCTATGTGGACCAATCAAAAAGATGCCAAAGTAAGCTATACCTTCACAGGAACCAAGGCCTATGTCGTCTCTACAGTCGACCCAGGTCATGGAGAAATGTCTGTCTACGTTGATGGTCAAAAGGTTGCCGATGTCCAAACTAAGAACGCTAGCCGTAAACGTAGCCAAAAAGTCTTTGAGACAGGCGATTTAGCACCTGGCCAACACACTATTACCCTCGTGAATAAAACAGGCGAACCAATTGCTACAGAAGGAATCTACACCCTAAACAATGATAGTAAAGGGATGTTTGAACTCGAGTCTACTAACTACGAAGTCGAAAAAGGAAAACCAGTCACTGTTAAAATTAAACGTGTTGGTGGAAGCAAGGGAGCTGCTACTGTTCGCTTCATCACAGAACCTGGAACTGGGGTTCACGGTAAAGTTTACCAAGATACAACTCAAGATGTGACTTTTGAAGATGGAGAAACAGAAAAGACTGTGACCATCCCAACGATTGACTTTACTGAACAAGCCGACTCTGTCTTTGACTTCAAAGCCAAGCTCACTTCTGTCACTGATGGTGCCCTGCTCGGTTTTGCTACCGATGCAACCATCCAAGTGATGAAAGCTGAATTGCTGATCAAGGACCAAACAAGTTATGATGACCAAGCTAGTCAGTTGGATTACAGTCCTGGCTGGCACCATGAAACCAATTCGGCAGACAAATACCAAAAGACGGAGTCTTGGGCTTCCTTTGGTCGCTTAACTGATGAGCAAAAGAAAAAGACAACTGTCACAGCCTACTTCTACGGTACTGGACTTGATATCAAGGGCTATGTCGATCCAAATCATGGTATCTACAAGGTATTCCTCGACGGCAAAGAAGTTCCTTACCAAGAGGGTATGGGAAATGCTTCGACTATTGATGGTAAGAAATACTTTAGCGGTCACGCTGCCCAACGCCAAGGCAATCAAACTCTGGTTAGCCTAAAAGGTCTGGACGAAAACTTGCACGCAGTCACCCTTCAACTCGATCCTGATCGAAACGATTTGTCTCGAAATATCGGTATCCAGGTAGACCAATTCATCACTCGTGGCGAAGGCAGTGAACTCTACAGTAAGGCAGATATCATCCAGTCTATCTCTAAATGGAAAGATGATCTGTCAAACTTTGATCCAGCAGGTTTGAAAAATACAGCTACTGCACGTCAAGCTTTCCAAGCAAATCTAGAAAAATTGAGAAACCAACTCAGTGCTGATGCAGTGGATGTTCAAGAAGTCATGTTGACTGTCAGCGCCTTACAAGATATCCTGTCCAAGGACGAGAACTATCAAAGAGGGCAAGAGGAACCTAGTCCAGATCAACCTGAACAGCCTGAAGAACCTTCTAAACCTGATCAACCTGAACAACCTGCTCAACCAAAACAACCGGAAATTGAGTACGATAAGGCTATGGACAGCTTGGCAAAAGCTATCGAGAAAAAAGTCGCTGAGCTTGGATCCAACAAGGAAGCTAAGAAGCAATTGTTAGCAATTGCTGACCAAGCCATTGCTGCGATCCAAGAAGCTAAGACTCAGGAAGCAGTCAACAAAGCACTTGAAACTGCTCTCGAACAAATCAGCAAGCTCGAAGCAGCTCAGCCTGAAAAACCTGCTCAACCTGAAAAGCCAGCTCAACCTGAGAAACCTGCTGAGCCTGAAAAACCTGCTCAGCCTGAAAATCCGACTCAACCTGAGAATCCAGTTCAACCTGAAAAACCGGCTCAGCCTGAGAAACCTGCTCAACCTGAGAAACCAGCTCAGCCTGAAAAACCAACTCAACCGGAAACTCCGGCTCAGCCTGAAAAGCCAGCGCAACCGGAAAAACCAACTCAACCTGAGAATCCAGTTCAACCTGAAAAACCTGCTCAACCGGAAACTCCGGCTCAGCCTGAAAAGCCAGTTCAACCGGAAAATCCAGAGCAGCCTGAAAAACCGGCTCAACCAGAAAAACCGGCGCAACCTGAACAACCTGAACAACCGGCGCAACCGGAAACTCCAGCGCAACCGGAAAAACCGGCTCAACCTGAACAACCGGCTCAACCTGAACAACCGGCGCAACCTGAACAACCGGCTCAACCTGAACAACCGGCGCAACCGGAAAAACCTGCTCAGCCTGAAAAGCCAACTCAACCTGAGAAACCAGTTCAACCCGAAAAACCGGCTCAACCCGAAAAACCAACTCAACCGGAAACTCCGACTCAACCGGAAACTCCAGCGCAACCTGAGAAACCAATTACTTCTTCAAGTCCTGAGGAAGGGGTTAAAGACCTTGTCTTTACACTTCCAAGCTTGGAAATCGTCAATAAGGTCGTACCGTTCAAGACTATTCGTCGCGAAAACCCACAATTAGACAAAGGAAAAGAGCAAGTTCTATCAGAAGGGAAAGACGGTCTCTTAGTCGAGTATGTTGAAGTGGACGGTGACAATCGCAAGGTTCTCCAAACAGAAGCAACTCCAGCTCAAGATCGAGTGATTGAGGTAGGTAGCAAACAAAGCTCAGTTGGAACAGAAGCGCCACCGGTTGTGACCCTTCCTGAGTATGCTTTCCCAAGAGAGACTGAAAAACCTGCTCCAGTCGTAACAGATAATTCATCATCAAAAGATGAAAAAGCTCCTGCTACAGCTACAGTCAAAGAAGACAAGGAAAGACTACTCCCTGCAACTGGGGAACAAGAAGCGAATGCCTTCCTCTTCTTGGCAGCTATTACTTCTATCTTGTCTCTCCTTATCTTCCAAAAGAATTTTAAAGACTAAAAAGATCTTTTATTGATTCTTTCCCATTATTTCAGTTCCCCCGTAGAGAAGACCAAATGGTCTTCTCTTTTTCTATCTGTAAAATTAAAAAACATCCACAAATGTACATGGATGTTTTGGTATGACTCTATAAAATAAGATGATCATTGAGAATAGGTGTTCTCAAATCCAACCACGTTTTCAAATAAACGCTCATCTAAAAAAGAGAGTGCCCCTTGCCTTATCTCATCCGAACTACCATCATAAGTTTCTGCAAGAACTCCACAGATAAAAGATGGCATTTCGAATTCCTATACCATGAGATTTTCTGACGTTCACAAGCTATCTTTCCTAAATCAGACTTCCCTCTTCCACACCTAGTCACTGACTACTATTTTCGACTCCAGCGTATGCATAGGTTCGATTTCTGGGGCACTCTTTTTCCGTCACCACCCTAAAATAAAAGCGATGCTCCCGCCCATCCTTAGCATTTTCCTTGTTTAAGACGAAGTAGTTCTTCTGATTCATCGCCATGGTGCGTAGGATATCATCGATCAAAAAAGTCAAGGGAACATTCAAGGCAGAGTATTTTTGAAAATCCTCTTCAAAACGAATATAGGCATCAGAAAAATAATCCATCTGCAGTTTGTTTTCATACAACTCTTTTCTAGTCATACACTCCCTCCTCCCACAGTCGAATTTCGAGGACATCTACAATCTCTATCAGCCTGTAGCCCTCATTGGTCTTAATAGATAGAGTTTGAGGTGATAATTCGCTCACCTCGCCAATGATTGTGGTTTTCTGCTTTCTTTCCTTGACCACAAAGCATCCCTTCAGTTGCCCAACATAAAGCTGTGAAAGCAAGAGCAACTTCTCAACGGAATTCAAACTCGTCGAAAAAGCAACCCGATTTTTCTTTTCACCAAGTGAACTAGTATGCTCTGAGAGGAAAAAGCCCATCCACTTCTGCATCCCTGGGTCTTGATAGTCACGCGCAGATTGAAAGGGTAAATAAGAACGATCAATCATTTTAGTCCATCTAATCCTCCAGCAGAATGCCCCCCAATTAGCTTGCTTCTGGCAAGACTCCTAGAAGCTTCTTCCAGTGCATTGGCCTTTAAGAGGGAGGTAAAACCAAATTGTTCCCGAATGGAGTCAATGGCAGTCTGGAGCCTTTCTTCTTTTTCTAACTTGTCAACATCATCAAAGAGGGAGATCAAGCCAAAGGACTCGTCTACAAATCCTGAATAGTTGACTCCGACACTTCTGACCGCTCCAGAAGTGTATTTATTATGAAATAGCTTCAAAACATAATCCGTTAAGACAGCTGTATTATTGGTCGGTTCGACCTTCATTTGTGTGTGAATAGACGGCCTAACCTCCTGTTTAGAGAAACCGACATAGATAGAGACAAGGGTTGTTTTCTTTCCCGCCCTTCTCAGCCTAATAGCCACCTGCTCCGCCATTTCTTGGAGAATAATTTCAATATCCCGTAGCTTCACGTAGTCTCTCGGCAAGATTTGAGAATTTCCCAATCCTTGGGACTTGGCTTTATAAGGCTTATGAACATTGCTCTCATCAATCCCGCTAGCATGAAACCACAAACGCAGGCCAGCCTGACCCAGAGCCTTCTGTAGCTGGTCTGGATTACTGGTGGCCAATTCTCTGATGGAAAAAATCCCCAGAGCATGCAAGCGTTTCTCCATCCGCCTGCCAATCCCCCAAAAGTCCGTCATCTTGGGAATGGCCCAAACCTTCTCTTCCACATCCTGGTAAGACCAGTTGGCCCTCATGGTCGGGGTGTGCTTAGCCTCATTATCCAGAGCCAACTTGGCCAGTAAGGGATTGGCATTGGACATACCCACTGTAGAATAGATCCCTGTCTGCCTCCAAATATCCCTCTGAATACGAGCAGAAAGCATATCTAGCTTGTCTTTGCGAGAGATACTCTTGTCTGGGATGAAATAGTTGAGCGAACTAGTCAGATCGATAAAGCCCTCATCGATAGAGTAGGGATAAATATCATCTGGACTACCATAATTTTGAAAGATTCGCTGGATTTCCATATTGACCGCTATGTACTCATCCATCCTAGGTGGCACAATCAAGGTCACTTGAGCCCAATCTTCGATGTAGCGAACATAGTCTGAGTCAGTAGGCAAGCCTTGCTTTCGAGCATTGTAATAGGAAAATTTGCGCGTTTTGATATCAAAAGGCAGATCATAGGCCCGGCCAACATTGGACTTACCAAAAATCTTCTTAAACATGGGAGAGGAAGCTAGGATAAGGCCAGTCGAATTATCCGCGCGACTCATGACACAAAGCGAGGTCTTCAGCGGATGCAATCCCCTTTTCACACACTCGACACTGGCATAGAAAGATTTCATATCGACAAAGGCAATATCACTTTTGGGCTCTCTGGAATAATCAAAGTAGCCCATAGGCTAACCCTCCATCGGCACAAAGTTCCCAACGATAATCCCTACAATCCGAGGATCTTCCTCATAGGAGATGAAAATATCCTTGTATTTAGGATTGATAGAGACCAGACGCAAGCCATCTTCCTCCCGATAAACCCGTTTGATATAGGTCTGGTTGTTGCAAACTACTGCATAAACTGCCCCATCATAGTCAAATCCTGTTTCCCGAATCAGAGCCACCGAACCATTTTGATATTTAGGTTCCATAGAGTCCCCAGATACCCAAGATGCAAAATCATGGGCCAACTCCTCGTTAAAGTAAACCGTATCAAAATTCTGGTCATCATAGACCGAAGCCCCGATCCCTGCTGACATACGTTCATAGACACGGTACTCGTAGAGGCGCTCTGGCATGGTCGCCACCTTCTGAGTTTGTTCTTCTTGAGCCAGGTTGCGAGCATAGAGCACAACCTTGTCCTTCCCTTGCTTGGAAAGGCTATTGTAGAGACGAACAATCTCGATCTGAGTGAAATATCCCTTTGCCACCTTTAAAATATTTTCTAGCTGAGCAACCTTCTCCTTGGACGGTTCCTTGACCCCACGTTCCCAAGCCGAATAAGCCTGAAAACTAATCCCCAACTCCTCTGCAATTTCCTTCTGTGTCAATTTTAACTCTTTCCTCCGAGCCTTGAGTTTTTCTGGCTGATACATACTTCACCTCCTATTGTAATGCTTTATTGAGAATACCTCTCTTAGAAAGACAAATCGACGGTTGAGTTTACGCCTCCTAAAACTCAACCAATTTGGTTTAGTTTTATTATATAAAAAAAGTGGACGATTGTCCACTGGGAAAATCAAATTTTAACAGACACAACTGGAGATTCTGAACAAAAAACATCCAAGAAAATATTCTTGAATGTCTGGACAGATTATAACTCCACTAACTTTGTTAGTAGACTGGAAATAATGATATTATGGCTTCCTTATCTCAAATACTGCTGTATGAACCCACTCATTATGAATGTGTAAGTCATTTTCTATCATTCTACTAAAGGTGAAACCATTTTTTATAAGCACCCTCTGAGAGGCCTGATTATCCGTTGCCGTTCCTGCAATGATTCTATTGAAACCGTAAGTCGTGAAGGCCTTGTCTAAAACGAGTTTAACCGCTTCGCTAGCATAACCTAAGTTAGTAACATTTTCCCCAATCCTATACCCAAGCTCTGCTGTTGTTCGATCATTCTCTAAAACACTTAAATTGATTCTGCCGACCATCATGCCTTGCGAATCTCTGATAAGATGCATGTAGACATCCCGATTCGTTTGTTCCGTTAACAATTCCCTCGTGATTTCTTTAAAACCTTCTAAATCAAAATAGTTAGCTGGTCTAGGAGGTAGATTTCGTTCAAAATACTCCCGATTTTCTTTTTCAAAAGAATAAACGTCTAGACTATTTTCCTCAGACAACAGCTCTAAACTAATCATTACAAAACTTCCCTTCTCTTCTTAGTAAAAATATTGTGAGACTGACCTAGTCCTAACAACTCCTACTCTAATTTTTGCAATAGCTTTACAACTTGCCGATTATCAATCCTCACATAGTAAACACCACTATCATTGACAAGTTTATCCTCTTCATACTTAGCAATTTTGACAGCATAAAGACCGCGTGGTAGGGGTTGGTTGGCAAAAAATTCCTTCATGAGCGTCTCAAGCTCTTTAAGATAGTCATCATATAAGAGATCTCTTTTTTCTTTTGGAACAAAATACTGAAATTCAAATGTTGGTATAAAAATCTCTTTTTGGAAAAGATATTGAGCATCCATGGGATACATTCCTTGCAGAGCTTGGCCCTTACTTTGATTTTCCTCTAATATTTCATTATAAAGATGGATATTATCAGATTGGCTATTAAATTCAAAACGAATACCTTGATACTTCAAATCAGGCAGTTGAGGATCTTTGATTGAACTATCCAGTGTTTTTAAGAATTCGCTGGTGCCTGGACTAACTTCAATCCCTAAATAGGCTAATTCTGGGAAAACATTATAAATTTTTTTATAATTTTTGTAATCAACCTCTGCATCTGTCTTTCTATATGTTTTATTTTCCGAAAAACGAGTATAGTATTCGAAACGACTCTTAGCCTGATAGGTTTTACCAGCTATAGTTTCACTATAGGTACCATGGATTATAAATCCTCCCACGCTTGTATAGTTTTTCTCGTATTTTTCTAACTCAAACTGTCCTGTAAGACCGTAATTTTGATAAGAACGATGCACAGCTTGCTCAATCTCAGTTCGACTTACATGAGCAAATAGCCCCCACATATCCATTAGAGAAAGAATAGGACTAACCACCGTTAGGATTGCGATGGGGATAACTATGGATAAGCAACCTATTAATATCCAATTTTTATTCTTGGAATTTCCTTCAGATTTTTTACCAGTTTTCTGTTTCCTTTTAAAAATTAGAACGAGCAAAACCACAATCCCTAATACTAATAAAATCAATCTACAATCTCCTTTTACTTTGGACAGCTGTTAACAGATGTATAGGAGACTGACAGAAATTCTCGACTCACCTGCTAACTTATCCTGAAATCCATAAACTCGTCTAAAACGAGGAACAATCCTTATCCCATTATACCACATGGGCAATGCCGTGAGAAGACGAGAAAAGCAAAAGAAAACCACCTGAATTTGTTTCAGGTGGTTAGTTTCATGGGACAAGGAATAGGCTCTATAAACCTTTATCTCTTTTTAGACTTCTTAACATGTTCCTTGTACATTTTTGACTTTTTCCCATACCATTCTTCGATGGTATAGCCATACTCTTCACGGTATTTCTCTTGATTTTTATTGACTGTATTCAAGTTCTCTAGAGTTACTACATTGGATTTAAAAAATGATACCAAAAATAGGCCTAGGAAAATAGGTGAAATTGGTAACAAAGCAAGCAAGAGATACGCTAGGAAATGATTGAGCCCGTTGATGAAGAGATTGATTCCATACATCAACAACCATAAAAATAAAATAACATTCAAAAATTTTTTATAATATTCTGAGGAGAAATAATCCTTGCTAGCGCGCTGCTTTGTGATCAGGATATAAACAAGGTAAATCAGTGATAACACAAAACCAACCCAGTAGACGATACGAATTGCTACTAGGGGGATTAAGTATAAGATGGCTATAAACCAACTATAATAAAAAATTAGAAATAAAATCAGCTGAAGAATCTGAGTCAATAAATAGGCTTTAATACGATTTCTTTTAGTAATGACATAACACCAACAAAATAAGAATAGAAAACCAAAGAAGCCATTGGGAGGATAAGCCCTTTTTCCACTGAAGTCAACTGTGTAACCATTGATGTCAATGGTATAGCTGGGTCATGCCCAGCTTCACTAGCCATTCGAAATAAACTTATCGGTAAAGACGTACCAATCATAACCATAAGAGAATATAGAGATAGTCCAAAAATCGCCTTTACTAAGCTTAATCTTCGTGCTGTTTCAAGTGCATCATTAATATCTTTTTGTATCTTATCCATTTATTTTCTCCTATTACCCAAACAAGGATGAGGCCGCTTTCAGACCACCATTGAAAAAATCAGAAACATTCTTGCCCACGCTTTTGACAGTCTCCAAGCCCTGGTGGATTCCATTTCAAATCTATTTTACGTGTTTCTCATACCATTCCTGATACTCTTGGAAACTGTTGAGTGGAGTCTCTTCCTTTGTTTTAGGATCTATCCCAACAACATCTAGCTTATCCTGACCGACCGGAGCAAACCAATGCCGCATATCTTGGAAAATAGCTTCCGGATCGGAATAGGCTCCTTTTCTAACTACTATATTAGCGGCTCCCTCCATAGCTTTATAATATTCGGGGTAGTCCCTAATAAAGTTTATATTAGTATCTTCTCTCACTTTTGAATCATTACTGTAGGCTAAATCGTAAGTGGGTATGAAGCCGTATTCAGTAGCTATCTTATCTAGATTGGTATAATCGAACGAAAAAGGGGTTCGTTTTGATTCTGCTTTATCTGTAGGTAGAGCTGGCACTATCTGTTCAGAAGCTACATCCAAAGCAACCTCCTTCTTATCTTCTCTATTTTGCTTATTCCTCAAAGAAAAAACTAAATAATCTTTCCCATCATTAGTGTAATTTCTTGTAGAATAAAAATCTACTCTATAATTTTGGTCATAGGTTTGGATCAGTTTGACTACATCAATCGTCTTTGGTAGGTTCTCTAAATGATTGAGTTCATAAACATCTAGTGTTAATTCCACTAAATTACTGTCGCTCCTCCCAACAAATTTTGCATTACTTGTGACAAAATAGTTAGATAGAACATTTGGAGTCATAAGTTCCTTCATTTTATAGTAAACATAGCGATTCTGGGAACCAAAGGTTTCGATACGCTCCACCTCTGTTTTAACTATCAATACCTCATGGTCTTCCTGCCATTGGACATATATGGGCCAAGTATAGGAATAGACACCATAGCCCACCAAAGAAACTAGAAGCAAGCCCACAAACACCTTAGTTCGGAAGCTGAGAGTCTTTAGGTATTTCATTTGGTAAGAATCCTCCTTTATTTGACGTTGAACAAATAGAGCTAATCCCCTCTTATTCTCCTTTGTCAACCAATATTCGGCGTTGTTTGTTCAGTTCGCGGTCTTTGGCAACATCGTAATACAAGTCAAACTCTTCTTTGGTATTGACTGAATGCTCTTGACCATCCTTACTGAGTTCGGCTGGAATCGTCAATCCTTCGTAAAGATTCGTATTAGCTGGGACAAAAAGCTGATACAAATCAAGAAACTGTGGAACATCTCCGTAAACCTTATCATAATCATACTTAGAATCAATCAAAAGGAAAAACTGAGAATCTTTCTCACTTAATACTTGATAAACTTTAGGCGCAGCTGTCTCCAAAACACTTCCCTTCAATACATCTTGACGAAAAGACAATTTATTTTGATTCAACAAATCATACGCTGTAGATGTTCTCAAATCGGTTGTCATCTTTCCCATCTTGTCCTTTAAAGGACCTAAATCTACTGAAGGTGTTTCAGGATACTTTTGTATTTTTGTATCTTCCCAATCAATTTGCTTGGTTTCTAAATTCAGCCATAATTGTTTTTTCTGTGATAGCTCCCATCCTCGTTTGTATACTTGTATGGAAATGTAGTCTTTGCCATCTTTTTCGATAATACCTCCAGTATCTTCCGGTATATAATCAGGGTTATAGTCCTCTACAAGTTTATAAAGATCGAGCTGACTGCCTTCCAATTTTTGATCATCTATTCGATAAATGGACATGGCATAATAAACTTCGGGATCCTCTTTAGGTAATTTTTGTGTTCCTCTATAGGTAGAATTATGGAAGTACTTGCGTACGATAAAGCGTTGATTGGAGGCACCATGAACACCCAAAAAGTTTTCACTCAAGTCCGGATTGTATTTGGCAAACAATCGGTCTTCTTCTGGATTCAGCGACTTCCAATGCACGGCCACTCCCCTGCCATCTTCTAAAAACTCATAAGAATCAATTTCCCATTTTCCTGTATAGTAACCCATATTTTCATATTTTTGGCGTTCTTTCTTGGCCTGCTCTGATTGTTGATAACTATGATAGCCCCATAGAAGCAGAACACCCAACAGGACAGATCCGACTATTAGTAGTACTTTCTTCATTTCTCTCCCCCCTTATTACCATATTTCCGTTCGAAATACTCTCAACTTTTCCTTTTACCTGATTTAGACTATTCGCCATCTTTTGAATCTGCTTTGAAATGATTGCCAAACAGGAAAACAAAAGGAAAATGTCCTTGTCCCATTATACCACATGAACGATACCGTGAGAAGATGTGGAAAACAAAAGAAAACCACCTGAAATGAATTCAGGTGGAGCTTACTTATAATGTCACCGCATCAAGATTAAAACGATTAATCAACAGATGAAATAAATTATGTTTTCTATAAAAATATTAGAAAAAGTCTGAGAAACAGTTTTACTGTCTCCACTAACTTATATTACCTCTTACAAGAAAAGTCGACATTAAGGAAAGTCTCGATAACGTTCATTATTCATTTCGACTTGTTTTCTTCGTATGCCTCTCTCCTTGCTATTTTTTCCTTGAGAAACATAATAGTCTTCTCTCTGTTCACGAGTTCCCATCGGGATTTCTTCTAACTTTCCTTCAATCATATCCTTTAACTGTTCTTCTGATTGTTGGAAAGCTCCTGCAACCTTACTTAAGAATGAATCTAGTCCAGTTACTACTGATGTTAAGTCTTTACTACTTTTAGCTGCAGCTCCAAATGCATCGTCTAGATACTTAGCAGAATCATCATTTACTACACCAGTAGAGACAAAGTTGCCCCCATCTGCTCCCATATAGTTTTCTAAGTAAGCCTGAATCGACTGGATCTCATCCACTTTAATTCGTCGTCTTATCATACTATCCTCCTTCCAAATCTATTTTACGTGTTTCTCATACCATTCCTGATACTCTTGGAAACTGTTGAGCGGAGTCTCTTCCTTTGTTTTAGGATCTATCCCAACAACATCTAGCTTATCCTGACCGACCGGCGCAAACCAATGCCGCATATCTTGGAAAATAGCTTCCGGATCGGAATAGGCTCCTTTTCTAACTACTATTTTAGCCGCACCTTCCATACCCTTATAATATTCAGGATAATCTGCAATGAAGTTTATGTTGGTATCTTGTGTATTCTTATAACTACTCCCGTAAGATAAGTCGTAGTAAGTTATAAAACCATAGTCATGGATTATTTCCCAAAGATTCGTCTCAGAAAACGAAAAGGTTACCCATTTTGATTCTGTTTTATCTGTAGGTAGAGCTGGCACTATCTGTTCAGAATCCACATCCAAAGCAACCTCCTTCTTATCTTCCTTATTCTCCTTATTCACTAAAGAAAGAACGATATAATCCTTTCCCCCATCAGTATAGCCTCTTCTTGCCTGAAAGTCTAACTTATAACTTTCATCATAGCTTTGAACCAGTTTGACTACATCAATCGTCTTTGGTGGGTTCTCTAAATGGTTGAGATCATACACATCAAATGATAACTCGACTGGTTGATTACTTTCTCTACCAACAAGTTTGGCAGTCTTCATGACATAATGGTTAGATAAAACATCTGGAGTCACTGAGTCTCTTGTTTTATAATAAACATAACGGTTCTGGGAACCAAAGGTTTCGATACGCTCCACCTCTGTTTTGACTATCAATACCTCATGGTCTTTCTGCCACTGGACATATATGGGCAAGGTATAGGAATAGACACCATAGCCCACCAAAGAAACTAGAAGCAAGCCCACAAACATCTTAGTTCGGAAGCTGAGAGTCTTTAGGTATTTCATTTGGTAAGAATCCTCCTTCTGCTATTTTTTTATAAACATCAATATATTCACTAGCTAATCTCTCTCGAGTATAATACCCACCTTTAGAATCCATTAGGGCGTCTTTGTTACTCGCTCCATGTAATCCCTCCCAGACTTTGGTAATCCCGACTTGATCAATTGTTTTACCTCCTTTTCCTCGGAGATAATTTTTCACTTCTTCTGTGTAAGGACCACTATCACTTTCTACATTAGTAAGAGCATCTTGAGATTTTTCCACATAGTCCAAAGCATCCTTTACACTTTTTCCATCTTCCAAGGCCTTATGGAATATGAGGGATTTCAAGCCTGTCCTATCCATGTCATGAATCTGTAGAGCCGACTGAAGATCATACTGGGGAGTAAAACTAACAGCCTTATAACTATAATCTCCTCTAACTGTATCCGTAATAGAGCGGCCTCCATAGTCAACTAATGCAGCTTTCAAAGCTGTATTTGATTTAATCATTTGCTCTGTAATCTCATTGGAAGTTTCTATATATTTACTTACTGCATGCAGTGCATCCAAGGATAAACCGGCCGGCTTAGCAAACTTACCAGAAAAGTAGTCCTTATTGTTTCTAACGGCTTCAATATGGTCTGACACTCCATCTTTATAAGTGAATGTATCTGAGAGAACAGTAATCCCCATTGCAGCGAGTGGCCCGTATGGATTGGGCACCATCCAAGTTAGTAATCGTCCCCAAGAGATGGGGAAGTTTTTTAAAGAGATTGGCCATACCACCACCCTTGTAGTCAATCAGCAAGAAAGCCACATCATGAGGGTGGAAGTTAACAGCGAGGGATAGGATATTTTTTGTAAATAGCAGAGCAGATAAACAAGCGAAAAATATAGAATTTTCAAGGTACTAGAAAAAAATGTTCTTGTCTCATTATACCACATGAGAGATACTGCGAGAAGATGAGAAAAGAAAACCACCTGAACATCATTCAGGTGATTCATATAATTATGGGAAATCACTATATTGCTGTTTGTAGATTTCCCTCTGCTTTTCACTAATGTATCTCTTTTTTCTCATCTCAGCATCACTTTTACCATTTGCATACTGTTGGAAAGTGCTACCTTCTATAACATGGCCTAATTCCCTATCCATTCTCGCAAACTCACTCGCTACCATATTCAAATATTCATCGAATGACTCAATTACGGGAACTAATTCTTTAGTTAAAGCTTTCACCGCATCTGTTGCAGAAGCCAAGTGAGTAGTTGCAGAAGAATCTATAAGACTCGAACTCTTCTCTTCTATTCTGCTACTCATATCCTCAAAGCTATGCTTCACGCTTTTTATATGTTCTGGTAATATTCGTTTTTGTCCCATTATTCTTCCTCCGTACTGGATTTATAATATTGTAAGAACTCTTCTTCGCTTTGAACCAAATGTTCCTGTCCATCTTTCGAACTAGCTGCTGGAATGGTGATATCCTTAAAAATATTTGTACCCTCTGGAAGAACCAGCTTTAAGAGAGAGATTTCAAAACGAACATCTTCTTCTCCAAGAAAATCTAGTTCAGACAACACCCCTTTGCTTAATATATCAAACACCTTTGGATATTTGCTTGACAAGGACAGGTATTGGGATTTTTCTACTGGTTCTTTAAAACCAAAGTTAGATAAGACAAAGGCAAACTTTTCGCTTGAAAATTTATTATTCGAAATAAGAATATCATCTAACTTCGGTTTGTATGATTCTTTCTTATCGTTATAAAGATCTTTGGAAGTTTTACCAGATGGAGTAGTTGCTACTATCTTTCCATCCTCTATATCAATAAGCCCAGTTTCCATTTTCATTTCTGGCTGTTGACCAATAGCCATACTAATTGGTAAGTAAGTTTTTCCTTGTTCCGTATACAAGAAATAATTAACGTCACGAACTCTTCTTGGAATATAATCCTTATTATATTCTCTTACCATCTTAAATACGTCATAGGTTTTTTGTTTGATTGTCCCATCTTTCGTATCATAGACGTCTAACAACCAGTACTCTCCCTGCTCTGGAATATTACTTTTCAAATATGGAACCGCATCTTCTTCAAGAATCCAATACTTATACGTGGCTGATTTTAACTTATAACTTTGTTGGATGATATAGCGTTCTCCATTAACTCTCGTCATTTTTTCTACATTGACACGCGAATCATATTTTTTAGCTTCTTCTGCTTCCTTTAATTCTGACTCATTATCCCACTCAATTGCTACTGCCTTGTTATCATCCAAAAATTCATAATTCACAATTTTTACCCTTGGACTCCACATAACAAACTGAGTAAGTTCATGTCTGCGATATGCCTGATAAGCAAAGTATAGCCCTATGACAGTGAGTGCAAGAAGTAGGACTTGAACTAATTTTGATTTCATTATTTTTTTCATTATCTTCCCTCATCAGTGATTCGTATTGATATTCCGATTATATTTTGCCTTCAAATAGTCAAAATATTTTGCCCCATCATCAGCTTCCGCATCATCCTGAACTTTATCCATTAATTTAATAGCCTTATTTACTTGTTCCAATTGCTTCCGATCCATGGTTTCAAAACTTAAGCTTGAATCTTTTCCTAAAACATAATTGATTACGTCACTATCAAACTCATTCGGACGCTGTTTTAGTTTATTTTCAAACGTTGTAAATTCTTCTTGAGTCTTATACTTCTCAAAAAATAATTTCGTGCCGTACTTATCCATCTCTGCGATTCGTTGAGAAACTTCAAAACGATAATAACTCGTATCAGAAACGATTCTTTGATTACTACCGTCAGATGGTGTTCCACCTTCAAATACCCAGCCACCTTTACCAACCATTTCTCTTTTCAGTTTAGCTATTTGTTCCAATTCTTCAGTTGAGACCTTTTTCCAGTTTTCGACACCTTTTACAACTGAAGCGACCTCACTGCTCATTTGGCTATCAATTGCATCATGAGCCTCTGCACCGACTAATTTTAATAACTTGAAAGCTGCTCCATACTTTGAAAATGCCATCGATGCAACTCCACTCGCAACATCTCGAAGTGTTTCAAATACAATTTCTTTCCTTTTTTGATCTAACTCTTCTAAACGATGTGTAATTTCCTCTTTATTCAACTCAGATGAATTTACTTTGAAATCACTACTATATTCTTGAGTAGTAGACTTGAATCCTTCAACTTTATAACCGGATGCTTGTCCAATCACTCTAAAAATAGTTCTTCCATCAGAATTAAACTCAAAACTAATCTGCTGTGGATCGGCTACTGAAATATTTGATCCATTTGGTTTGAATGTTTTCTTTCCAAATTTAATAGAGTACAATCCCCTATTAATACCAATTACTTCATTTATGGCATTCTCTTTGATAAATTCCGCCTTCATTTTACTATAATCGTGACCTACTTGTTCAAACTTCAAGGCCATATCAGCTTGATGGACAACAGCTAAACTCTGCCCCGTAGTCGTAAATTTATCCAACCAAGCAGAACTATCAGCCAATTCCATCTTCCCTATTTCATTATAGAACGACTGTAACTTATCTGTACTCTTATCTTTGACCCAAGTCGCCATACCATCAACCATTAAAAATACCACTGTGTCTCTGACATTATTTCTATTCACTTGAGAAATTAATGCTTGATTGTCCCCATAAACCGAATCTAATGCTTTTGCCTCATCAATATTATTTATAGTATCTAAAGGATTCATATGTAATCCTTGTGCTAGCATATTAAACACGGCTTTAGGAGATAAGTTCAAAGTAATTTGTGCCTGACCAACACTCCCCTTTAAAGTGGTAATGGATTCTAGAACTTGCTGTAAATTTTGACTAAAAGTGTCATGAGCACTCTGAAATGGTGTATGAGTATTTAAACGTTCTTTAGATGCATCGTCTAAACTACTCGAAGTGGTATTCGTAATAACTGACAAATCGATAGTCGATTCTCCTAGAGCATCTGTCGCGGTATCTAATGCCGACTGCAATGTTTTAGCAACTGATTGCAACGTTTCTTTTTGACTACCCGTTAACTTGTTTTGGACAGAGGTATTCCCTGTTCCACTAGTCCACGCTTCATTAGTAAAACCAACACCACTGACACTTGATTCAAAATCACTGACCACCGTTGCATATTTTTTTAAAACTTCAGGTATCTGATTAAAGATTTTACCTTGCAGGTCATTAAGACTCTGTAGAAAAGCATTGATAGCCTCACCCTCTGAACCTTCAATCTGGATATTAAAGGTTCGAGCAGTATCATTTGTTGCAGTGCTTAAACTTTTTGAGAATTTATTAATAGACTGACTGTACTCAGCTATACCTGGTAGGTCAAGAACTTTAATAATATCATCACTCATTAATTAATCCTCCTCTGTATTTGCAATCTCATAACTAAGAGCATTCATTCCAAATCGGAGCCCCGCTGCCTCTGATTTCAACTCATCAATTTTGGCACTTAATTTCGATAAGACATCCGTTTTGTGACCCTCAAATTTTGTAGACGCATCTTTTAGCAGTTTTTCCTCATTTGTTGTCTCCTGCTCATAGGGTTTCCCCGATAAATTATACATAGTTTTAATTGTATCATAATCCGTTAAATCATATGTAATTTCTGTAGAAACACCTGAAAGACTACTCTTTACACTCTCTAACTCCGAAATGTTTGCAGTCACTGTCGTGAATTTAGATGATAACTCATTTAATTGAACTTGTAATTCTGCTTTTCCCATTGTTCCTCCTTATACCATTAATACTTTCATCTTACTTGCCAATCCATCTGTCACATAGTAATGTTCTTGTTCTTCCAACAATGACTCACGTATAGGCCTATTTGTGACTGTGATAATATTCTGGTCTACCAATCTCATTGCGACGATAGATTGTTTGAAAACTTTTATTCCCTTAGAAATTGGATCAATCTGTTTATACAACTGACTATTACTCATCGAAATTAAAGCATAGCCTGCTCGTAGCCCTTTCTCAAGAACATAATGTAAAGAAGTTTGGTCATCTATACTTAACTCTTCCATTAATTCCACTTGATTAAATAGAATAATAGTGGCTTCGTGCTTATTCTTACGTTTTTCTATCCGTTCTTGGACATTAGCTTTTATTGTCTCAATTCCTGCCTGATATTCCTCTGGACTTGCAAGAATCGTCACACCTTCCATTTCAGGTAGGCTATGATACTTCGGTGCCAAGACGATGACTTTCTGTTTCCCTTTGGCAATGTGTTTTACCAAGGCTGTCATCTGCTCTTCTTTATCTGTTAGGTAAAGAAGATTGCCTTTAGCCAGATTCCAAGTAACGGGCTCAACTGTCTCCAAGTCAAGTCCTAATGGCACGAGGCCGTGTTCATAGGCAGTCTGCACGCTGGCTCGGCTATAGAAGTCTTTCTCTGTCAACTCCTCCGGCACCATCGGAATGGCACTTGGGCGTTGTCCTGTCCAGGCTTCTTGGAGGGAAGCCACTTCCTGACGTAGGTTGTTGAGGACTTGGGTGTCATTGGCTCCATAAACTGGGAGTGCCAGCTGGATGACATCCACCTCTTCCCGCTTCATAAGAGCTCGTCCCTTGATATCTTCCATGGTCATAGCAAGTGGGGTAGAGCCCACGATGGCCCGCACTTCACCTGCCTCATTCTGTGGCAGGCTCAACTGGTGCTTGAAGTTCGAGTAAAGTTGAGCACGAAGGTTGGTCTGACGACCGGCTGTCACCAAGAGGTGAACCCCGATACTGAGACCTTCACGAGAGATACGCACCAAGAGCTTGAAGAGTTCCGCCTCATAGGCTTCTTCCTTGAAGGCCTCATAGCTATCTAAGAGGATGACGATAGCCGGCTCTTCCTGACCACTGGCCTGACGGTAGAGGTCTAAAGTCCCAACACCATAGTCCGCAAGGAGTTTCTTACGACGGTTAAGTTCTCTCTCCATGATTCGTACAAACTTAGAGATCTTCTCCGTTTGGTCCAGAAGCATGGTATCCGCTACCTGTGGTAGCTTAGACAATGGAGCCAAACCATTGGTCCCAAAGTCCATCAAGTACATGGTAAGGGCATTGGGACTGAATTTGCGAGCCAAGTCCATACCAGCAGTCTGAAGGAAGGTGGTCTTTCCTGTACCCGGACTTCCGTAGAGGAGGATATGACCATCCTTGGAGAGATTGATAGAGACAGCTTCCTGCTTCTGGGCCTGCGGGATATCCGCCATCCCTAAGAGGACAGAGAGTGGTTTCTCTTGTCCCCATGCTACTGCTGGTTGCACTTCTTCCAGCTCCTCTAGCGCGATGCGCTCCTTAAGTGGTGGCAACCATGGCTGCGGCACTGGAGGAATCTCTTGTTCCTCACACAAGAGCTGGATATGGTGCACTATCGCATCCAACTCTGTTGGAACTTCCTTGATCTCATCCACATCTTCTAAGCCTGAAAGATCTTCATTCAAAATCTCATACTGCCCCAATTCATTGATCAGGTAGATGGTATGATCCTCGATCCCCATATCGTCCTTATCCGGCTGGTAATCCGCACCTGACCAAGCTGACTGGAAGAGCTCATAGACTTCATTATTTCCGACTTGCAGATAGGCACGCCCCGTCTGGGTAATTTCGGCCGCATCCGGTGTATGAAGCATTTCATTGGAGTCCGAACGATCCGCCACCTTAAGGGCAATCTTGAAGCGAGAGTTGGACCAGATCTGGTCATCCACCACACCAGATGGTTTCTGAGTAGCTAGGATCAAGTGGACCCCGAGGGAACGTCCGACACGCGCGATAGATACCAGCTCCTTGATAAAGTCTGGCTGGTTAACCTTGAGCTCTGCGAACTCATCTGAGATGAGGAAAAGGTGAGGGAGCGGTTCTGTCGCTTCTCCATTTTTAAATTTCTTCTGGTATTGATTGATATGGTTGACTTCGAACTCTCCAAAGAGTCGTTCACGACGATGGATCTCCGCATTGATCGAAGCCAGAGCCCGCATGGATTGGGCTCCATCCAAGTTGGTAATGGTTCCCAAGAGATGGGGCAGGTTTTTAAAGAGATTGGCCATCCCACCACCCTTATAGTCAATCAGCAAGAAAGCCACATCATGAGGGTGGAAGTTAACAGCGAGGGATAGGATGTAGGATTGGATGGTTTCTGACTTCCCTGAACCAGTCGTCCCTGCGATCAAACCATGAGGTCCATGGGCTTTTTCATGCAGATTGAGCTGAACCAGGTCATCCTGACCACGCAGACCAATTGGCACAGCCAAACTCTTGTAAGGTGCGTTCTTTTTCCAACGGCTCGATACCTGCAAATCCTCAAAGGTCTCCGCCCCATACATTTCCATAAAGGTCACAGAATCTGGGATCGAACTCTTAAGGTTTTGGAGGTGATTGAGCGGTGCCAAGGTACGGGCGATCCGCTCCTTGTCATAATCTGCTGGGAAATGATCCAAACGGAAGTCCGTCTCTTTCAAGACTCCTTCTTCCATGACCAGTTGGCCTGTATTACGGTCCTTGATATTGATCACTGTTTGGATGTTCTCAGACAAGGAACTCATGACATCCTCTACAAAGATGAGGGAACAACCTAATTCCGTTGGATCTTCGGTAAAGAACTCCATGATGATATGATCCAAAATCAGCTTCTCATCGGTCACTAAAACCACGTAATGAGGATGGAAGAGGGTGCTCTCTTTGTGGGTTGCTTCTTCCTTTTGACTACGGCGTAGTTTCAAGATTTGGTTCAAACTATTGAGAACTTGGTCCCGTGTTCGTTGATTGTAGACAAAACCGCGAACATTGAGTTCTTGCAGTTTAGCATGAGGTAGCCAACGCATCCAAGACCATTGCTCTTTTTCCTCTTCAGGCAAGATCGTAATAAACTGCACATCATGATAAGAATGGAAAGTCGCTAGCTGCATCACCAAAAGTTGCAGTTGTTCTAGAACGAGATTTCTAGGTCCAATATAACCCACCGGTCCATGGCTGAGGTTTGCCGGAATTGGCATATCTGGGATCTTTTTGTGACGACTATAGAGAGCGTAACCCTCTTCTTCTAGAGCATCCTTCTTACCGCTACGCTCCTGTTGACCGTATTTCAAGTCATAGCTAGTCGGCATTTTCCCGAGTCCCAAACGATAGTATAAAAAGTCAAAATGCAAGGGAGTCTTTTCGTAAATCCGATGATTGTAACTCTCAACCAAGTCCGTCAATTCTAAAATCGTTGGAAAATGATAGTGCATCCCTTCTTTTTGTTCTCGTTCCAGACGAGTCAACTCTTTGACCTTATCTTTCAGGTAAAGACGATAGAGATCGACCCGTTCCTTCTTATCAGCCTTGTACTTTTTACGATTTTTGATAAAACCACGGATAGAAAAAATCATTGTGGTTATGGACATCCCTACTGTCGCAAGGATATAGATCCCTCGAGGTTGAATTAAGGTGATTAAGACGGTTACTCCGACCATCATCAGAGGAGGAACGATCAGCTTTAACAGTTCATCGCTCGGTTTAACCGGTTCCTGGCCTGGGGGATTGATCAAGATTTTATCCTCGCTACCACGATAGATGATCCGTGGAGAACGATGATAATCTGGATAATCTTCATAAAAACCATATCGAGATGGTTCTCTCAGAGTCAGTTGTGGCCCAACTTGGGCAGGACCCTGAACCCATACTTCATCTGGATAGAACTTGATCGTCACCGTCCCTAGACTCAACTCATCTCCAAAACCAATCAATTGCTGGTCCATTTGTTCCAGATGATTGTTTCGATAGAATGCGCCTTTTAGTCGAGTTAACGTCCATTGATTTTGGGATTTTTGGAGTAAGAGTTCAGCATCTCCATCTAGTGTGATCAACGCACCTCTTTGAGAGCCAATCTGAAACTCTGATAAATCCAAAAGGTCATAAACCCTTGGCTCCCCTTCTCGGAGATAAAAGACGACCTCACCCAAACGTAGACCATCTTTCAAGTGTCCCGCTTCATCATCGTACTGATAAAAGACCTCGCCACCATCGACCTTGAGCTGAATCGGTCTTTCCTGTTGAGAAAGGTAGACTTGGGCCTTTTCAGTCGCTCCGATCAAGACCGTCTTATCTGCACCCAGTTCTACTTCATAACGCAGACCTTGGCTGTAGAAAATGATTTGTTTTTTCATAATTTCTCTCCTTGGTCTACTTTAATTGCTAGAGGAGCTACTTGGAACAGGTTTCTTCTCAGATGACGGTTTGCTTTCAGAAGCCTTGTCTTGAGGGTTAGGAGTTGTAGAAGCATTGGAGCTTGATTCACTCGTTAGTAGCTCACTTCGACTATCCCAGTATTTCTTATACTCGCTTTCCAAAGTATTCAACTTACTTTCACGGTCTTTTCCTGACAAGTTACCATCTTCTCGAACCTGCTTGATTTCCTGAGTCAAAGCGTAGAGAATCAAGTCACTGTCGTTAATCCGTTTGGCAATATCAAGAGCCTCTTCAAAACGATTGCGCCCAACCTGGATCCAGTAAGTCAAATAAAGCTCATCTGACTTGAGTGTTACGTTGTTCAAGATGACTTTCTTTTGTTCAGAAGAAAATTCCAACCCCTGAATATAAGAGTAAGCCAACTCATACTTTTGCGTATTCGGCAAGCTAGCTGGATCAATTCTCTCTAATTCTGTAATAACACCACTATAATCCACTTTAATAAAGGCAGTATCAGCCTGCAACATCTTTTCTTTGAAAGGATTTTGCACAAAAATCAGATAGATCAGTGGAACGATTAGCAAGACAACGCTGGCTGTTAACCAAATCGTTGCCAATTTAAAGACACGATGGCGTCTACTTGGAACCAAGACCAAATCTGCCCGTTCTTTCGCAGCCTTCTCCGTGTAGTACTTCTCCAAAACAGCTACTGCAGCCTCTATATCATCTGCCTGACATAGGTCATTTAAGAAGTCTGGCAAGGTCTCTAATTCCAAGGAACCATTATAAAGATCCATGAAATCCAAATCGCTAAATAGTGTTACTGTAAAACATTTAGCCTGGCGTAAAAAATCTTCTGAGGATATGGATTGAGGAACCATCAGACCAGGAATTCCACGATAAGCAATCTTAGCTTGAGCATCCTTGGTAATAAAGAGATTTACTGGGTGCAAAAGGAAAGTCACAGGTAACTCCAAGGCGCCCTCTAGACGAAAAACGTTTAGGGCCAAACGGATTCTTTCCGAAATGGTACATTCCTTTATTTCCTCATAAGTCAGTCCATGTGCTTCGACTTGATAGGAGAAGGTGACACTATCCTCATCAGACACCATCGATTGCTCCAAAAAGAATGGATGATGTAAATCCAATAGTAAGAGTTCCCGTAAATCTTGACTCGCAACATCTGAACGTTTGAGTTTTAATTCCCAGTTTGTTTCATTTTTTTCATAGACAAACGACTGTCCACCAAATTCAAATTTTTCTTCAGCCACCTATATCTCCTCAATTTCTACTAAATCTCCTGTCGTCATAGGATAATCAGACAGATGTTTCCCTTCATCAATCAACAAACCTTTATTGACAATTCTTAATTGATATTTTTTTCGCTTGATACCTGGATTAAAAATCGTATCCACTTCTCGCACCAGCCGGCGCACTTCAATTCGCCGTGGAATGCGAATATCCACATCTCTTTCTCTCAAACGTAGGGTAATATTGATATGTTGCTCCACCTTTTACACGCCTCCTATGTCTGGTTTATCCTTTTCTAAGTTATTTAGACAGACTAGTTGTAAAATTAGTCCATCCCTTCTACCATCACACGATAACTCATTACTGCCGTTGCTCCAAAAAGCAAGAAAATCAACACCACATAGAATATCTCCGGAAGAAAGTCATTCAGACCACCTTTTTCTACATGGCCTATATTTGTTTGGAACTTGATTGTTTTTTGAGCATTGGGCTGAAACAACTGTTCTTCAGAAGATTTTTTCACTGGTCTCTGTATAGCAGAAAACAGTTGGCCCCTTTCTGTGATCAACTGTTCCTCTTGATGCTGTTGCATGTCCTGCAACCTCTTTTGAGTCGCTTCATTAAAAAGCTCCTTGATTTGTTCAGACTGTAGACCAAATTTCAATCCCTCTTTCTTTTCAAGTCGGGAATCATCAATCTGCAGACTGTTATCCTTCAAATCATCTGCAGCAGCCCCAGAGACTGCTGCACATGTTACTAAGGTAAGAAGGAAAAGAATGATTTTCTTCATATTTCTAATTTCTATTCTTTCTCAGCTTGGCTTGCTTGAAACCACAAACTACTTTCTCTGATAAAAACATTTATAACAAGTAAAACAGCTATGACAACAATCGTTGCAACAAAAGCGATAATTGCTGCTGGATGTCCATCAAAGTATCCTGAGAGCAAACCTTCTAATATCGATAACGCATTGAGATTTTTGATAAATGCTGGGAAACCAGTTAGACTTGCTGTTGTCCCAATAGCATTTGATAGGTAGACAAAGCTAATCATCATAAAGAAGGAGAGTCCCATACCAATCACTCGGAAATGTTTAAGCAATAGATATTGTCCTTGAATCAGTACAAATGCGGCTAAAACAATTAATAGAACCCAAGATGGTTGATATTCACGGCCAACCTGTAGCTGAACACTTGATACAACACCAACTACCAATCCGACAACGAGACTTAAAGCAGATAGGATGGTTACCGTCATCAAGTCTGTATCATGTAACTTATCAAGTTTGAACTTATCTTTGACTTTGCGAATAACGTTTTGAGTTGCAAACAGATAGGCTGTAAAGAGGCTAACAATCTCCAATAGTAAAATCCATGTAAATGGACGGTAAACATTGACAGTCGCTTTTACTGAAGTAGCATTTTGGGTAACAGGATTGGATAAGAAGTTCAACAACACTTCATTTGGTACCCCATTTTGATAGGCATTATTCAGAACCTTCACAAAGGATTCTACAAAGTTTCCATTGTTAGTCAATTCTTCGTTAAACTGCGTCATCAAGGAGTCGGCATCTTGTGACAACTTTTCAGTACTTGTTTGAGCGTTTGACAATTCACGATTGAAATTACTTAAAGTCTCATTAACAGACTCAGCCGCCTTGACATTGCTTTGAGAAGACTCCTTCACACCCTTAGTTTCTGATAAGAGAGTTGCATAATCAGTATTTAGAGTCTTCAGTTGATTATTAGTCTCTTCAAAAGCATCATTGCCTTTCCCTTGCTCCTCAACCAAATCATCTAGTTTCTTTTCCAACTTCTTGTACAACTCTAACTGTTCATTGATTTTTGTATTCAATTCTTGGTTGGTAGTCAAAACATCCTGCACATTTTTTTCTAGAACAGGCTTCAGTTTAGTCAGTGCTGACAAGGCTTTATCTACTTTCCCTTTGACACCATCAGTTTCTTTATCGCTAGCAGGTGTAGTTAAGCTGTCTTCATATTTCTTCAGATTTGAACTAATAGCTTCAAGCCAAATATTTGACAAAGCATCTGTTACATCACTATCTCGTAACTCTTTGACAGCATTGTATGCTTGTCTGAGTGCTTCCACCTTTTGGTAGTCAGAAGCTATTTTCTGAACCTTTTGTCCATAACTCACTGCTGCTTGCTGAACACGTAACACATCTACTGGAGCACTGGCTGCTTGGACATCATTCAAGGAAATATTAATTGATTTTAGCTCTGCTTTTGGAGCTGGGCTTGGAGTCCCGGTTGAACCTGTAGTTGGAGTCGGAGCTGCCTCTGCAACACTATAGGCTACTTTAAAAGTCCCACCCGTCTTCAAATCAATTTCTTGACCAAACTCAACTGGTGTACCATCATAAGTGACTGAGTGAACTGTCACTCCTGATTCAGCTTTCCATGATACCTTAGCCTTTGTTCCTGTTCGTCCAACAGCACTCGTACTCGTGATTGCCAGATCTTCCAAATTCTTCAAATCAGTCGAATTGATTTCGTCACTAGGCTCTTTGATTGTTTTTAATTCAGTATAGTTTACAGAAGGAATTGTGATTGGTGTCATACCAAAACCACTAAATTCTTTTCCACTAAAGTCTTCTTTGGGTAATTCTGAGATTGCAGAAGCCAACTGCTCTTTGAGAGATTCTACAGCCTTCTCTAGGTCTTTGTTTGCAGCTGTATCCAAAAATTGCTTAAGAGTGATTTTGCTCTTCTCACTTGTCCCATAGTAAGTGGCTAATTTCTCATCGACAAAGTTACGAATATCTTTTTTATGATTCTCAAACTTGGTTCTTTCATCTGTTAGATTGGTCTCTAAAGTAGCAATCTCTGCGCTGATATTATCTGCTACTTTTTTATAGTAAACCTCAACTTCAGATGACGTACCATCAGAGGATGCTGCTGTTCCGTCTATATTAGAAGTCAGATTACCTTGAGCTTTAATTAATTCCTTATAGGTTTCAATTTGTCCCTTAACGTCTTCCCGACTCTGAGAAATGAGCCCAGTGATAACATCCGCATGATTTTTCTTCTCAGTGACCCTATCCTGAAGCAGAGTGTCAAGCTTTTTACCATAGGCAATCTGTGAAACGTCATAACGACCAAAAATCTGAGAATAACTATCCAAACCTGTCTTTAAAGCACTGTTGGCGTCAACAGAAGAACTAGACATACTATAGAGAGTTGGGAAAAGATTTTTAGAGTTGATAGCTGTATTATATAAATTCGTACGATAGTTTCCGATATTGGTCGCTTGTATCTGTGAGCTGGCTTGAACATTCTTTTGTGCTGTATAAAGGTTGTTCAAAATACTAGCCATATACATATCGACTAACTGACCATTCAAATCAGCAACAATATCTTTCGCTAGTTTATTTGCATCATTTTCTACTTGCAAATTTCCTTGCGCATTCACCTTATAATTGATGGTTGTCTTATCAACATTGATGCTGTTAATATCGAGTATTTTTTCAGAAAAGTCACTAGGAATTGTTAAAACGAGTTGGTATTTCCCACTTTCTAACCCAGAATCAGCTGCTCCACGAGGGACAACAGACCAGTTTTGTGAATTATCACGCTCGATATTTTTTACATAACTAGCACCTAGATTGTATTCTTTTGTATCTACGTAGACAGGCTTATCTTCATTTACGATAGCTACATTTAATTTTGTCTGCTGATTAGCCTTTGCATTATTTTCATTGCTAATCGTTGTATTTTTTTGAACAGATAGATTCAAAAAAATAATCAATGCAAGCAATCCTAATGCCAGCAGACTACTTCCTATATATTTAAAAATTCTATTCTTCTTCATATTACTTTAAATCTTCTCCGTCATAAAAAATAGGAAGGCTCTCGCCCTCCTAAAGCCACTTATATAACAAATTAAATTTGTGATGCAAGATCTTGGTCGTTTTGTTCAACAATTTCAGCAACCTTGTTCAACTGTGCATTGATTTCATCAAGCAAAGTTGCAAACTCCTCAATTTTTGGAGACAATTCTGTGAATTGGCGATCAAAGCTCTCAAAAGCAGCACCTTTCCAGTTGTCTCGGATAGTATTTTGCTCTTGAGTCAATGTACGAAGTACTTGTCTTACTTCCTCAGAACCTTGAGTGTACTTTTGAGCAGAGGTGCGCAATTCTTCTGTTGTTAATTGAATTAAAGCCATGTGAAACTCCTTTATATTAATTTATGCCCTCATTATATCAATAATTTGCCTCAATTGCAAGTTTAAAATTCATTTTTTATTCTATTTATAAAAAATAAGAGCTGTTTCCATCTAAAAACTAGTAAGAAGGATTAAATTATCTACTTTTCTTGTATAATTACTTCTTTTTTTATTTATAATAACAAAGTATAACAAACTCATATCATCCTTCTTTTATAAGGTATATTTGTTAAACGTTCTTTTCTTCTAACTTTCTATGAAAGTTTTTATTCTCTTGATGACGAGCTTCCAACACATTCTCTATACGACTCTTGTAAAGTTGATGATAGTTATCCAAATTGTTCTCTATCTCAAAGATATATGGTTGAATTTCAGCAAAACTACTGTCTCTGCATGCATAGGAAAGCGCCTCTAGGAGATGATCCGTCTCCCTACTAAACTTGTGGAAATCATCATCCAAATCCATCTCCAAACGCTCTAAGTCTCGTAATTTACGATTATGCTCATCCTCTAGTTTCTGAAGTTCCTTTTTATCCATGACGAGTTTTCTCCTAGTTTTTGATCGGACTTTGTAAAGTAGGGGTTTGCATGGTCTGGGTCAAGTAAGTTTCGGCAGCATCAGCGGCCTTGCCCTCAAATCCACCCTTAATATTGTTTACATAAGTCTTAGAAGCGTACTCTTGCATATCTGAAGCTGCTTCTTGCAACTTTTTAGCTAACTCCATTCCTTTAGCAAGGATTGACAGTTCTTTTGCAGTTACTAAGGCCCTGACTGCTTGGCGTTCTTGTTCCTTCATTCTTTCTTTGAAGCCACTGTCGAGTTGCTCTCTTGTAATTAAAGTATCCTCATCCGTTAGGACTAACATTTTTTCCCCTCCATGTTTGTTTTACATCCGCCAATAGATTGTTAAAATCTTCAGCACTATCTGTATCTATGGTTTCAAAGGAACCACTAGCTTTAACCAGGCTTTCCCCTAGTTGCTCGATTTGTGTCAGGAAGGATGTTGCTGCAGTCTTCGTGTCACTTGCAACGCCTTCATCCCAAAAGCTTATTGTGTCAAAACCAGAAAGTAGATTTGTAACTTCTGAACTTGACAAATATCCAACCATGTCAAACGCTGTCTGTCTTGTTTCTTTTATCATGTTTTGAATATCTTCCTTAGCATCTGAAAGTAAGGTTTTCACAGATTTAACTTTGTCTTCCATGTCAAAATTTGCCAACTGGGCTGCTGTCTGAAGCAACTGAGCTCGGACCAAAATTCTCTTTTCTCCTGTAAGATTACCATTTCTCAGTTGTTCCTGATAACGAGGAATAGCTTCTCTATCCCATTTTATAGATTCCTGACGAGCTTCTTCGACAATTTTACTATACTCTGTTTTAAAATTCTCATAAAAGCCATATCCGATAGATGCCTTATTTACGATTTCCCCCCTCATAATGGCATTTAAAACATTTGAGGCTGCATTTTCATCAACTCCTAAAGTTCTTAGAACACCCAAGGTTGTTGCAATTAATCGAGCCAGCTTTTCACCAGCCCTGAGCAATTCTGGGTGAAAATCCTCAGACGCAGTCAATAAATTTCCTTTTCCATCCGATTGGAAAACACCAAAGTCATGGGAGCTTTCCGGATCAGTAATTTGGGTATAATGAAGGGGGACAAGGACATTGACTTTACCGACGGGTTTCTTAAGGGGTTCATCGGAGTCCCCAGGTAATTTGGTAATGGTATGCTCACGATTAAGCATCCCCACGACATCAAATGGATTGACATAGTACTCGATTTTTTCGCTAATCTTTTTGATTTTCTCATCACTGAGGCCCATTTTCTTTAAACTCTTTGTCGTGTCCGGACCGTCAAAGAGGACTACTTTGCCGATTTTCTCCAGTTCTTGATCACTGAGGCCAGCTACCCCTTGCGCAGAGACAATGGTTCCTAGGGAGTGAGCTGTGATGTCCATCGTCGCATTTGGAGCCTTTTCGCGCATCTCAGCGATCTTCGTTTTCATTCCTACTGTTGCTAACTTGGCTTGCGGCGTATGGATATGGTTGAGCGCAAACTGAGCATCGTTGTCAATCCAGTCGTTCAAATTCTCTATACTGATAGCATCACTTCCGCGGATAGTCATATAGGTTTTCTTGGTATCATTAGTCAAGGTTGGCGTATCCGTTAAATAGTAGGCATTAAAACCAGCTTTCTCATCAGTTAAGAGTCCTTTTTGATAGCGTTTGATAGGATACTCTTCTTGGTGAACCCCTCCTCCAGGATCACCAACTTGGAGTTTTATCGTGTCTTCCACAGTATGTAAATCAGAATCTGGCTGCAGGTAAACCTTACCATTATGGGGAAGATGTTTCCCTCCGGGAGTGATTTCCCATTCTTTTTTATCCTTGTTATAAATCTTAGTATCTTGAGAGAAATCAAATTCTAGAGAATCTCCATTATCTAACAATTTTCTAATATCTTTCAATTGAGACTCATAGGGAAACCTAACCGGCCTCCCTAGATAAGCAGACTGAGCTAAATCTGCATAAAAATTATCAAAGGTTTTTAAGTTACTATTAGTCAAAAATCCTTCCTCCTACTCGCAATGGACTGCCTTGCGTCATAGTATCAAAAACAACTCGTCCATCCTCAATTTCAAAAATTACTTGCCAAGTTGAGCCCTCTATATTATTAAAACCTCCTCCAACTATTACAACATTACCTCCCCCTTGTGGAGTTCCATTTCCAACTTTTTCCCACATTGTTTCATCCCAATCAATCTGAACAGATTCTACTTTAGGATTTAAAGATTTTACAAACTCTTTAATCTCTTCTTCATGCTCCTTCAGATAAGCTAACTGCTTAGCCCGTGGGCTCAGAGTTATTCCTCCAAATAGATTTGTTTCTTGTGCCATCCATGCGCCTCCTCCAAATACTACAAGAGCTAAAACTAGCCAAAGTAAAGTACATTTTTTCATTTCTTTCCTCCTATATAGCGGAATCTAAATTTATTATATCATAATTGTAAAAAAATACTTTTAGCAAGTATTCTAAGTTAGTAGAGAATTAGTAATATTAAATTTGAGTAAAAATTATCAAAATTTTTTAAGTTGCTATTAGTCAAGCAGTTTACCCCCAATGCCTAGCCCATTAACTAATGTCATCGAAGCTAAATCAACTTTTCCATCATCTACAATTATCATTACATGCCAACCAGAATTATCAATGTTATTAAACGTTCCATAAACATCAATAATATCTCCTCCTCCTTGAGGTGTACCATTTCCTACCTTATCCCATTGTGTCTGTCTCCAATCAATTTGAACAGATTCTATCTTTGGATTTTGGGATTTTACAAAATCCTTAATCTCCTCTTCATGCTCCTTTAAATAAGCCAACTGCTTGGCTCGCGGACTTAGAAATAGATTTGTTTCCTGTGCTAGCCATGCGCCTCCTCCAAATACTACAATGGACAAAACCAGTAAAATCAAGGCACGTTTTTTCATATTGATGCTCCTTCAGATATATCATCTCCCTCTTACAATCCCAAACTCCTTAATTAAAAACAAATTACGGATCTATTGTTGCTTTAGAAATAGAAGATTGTCGTTAAAACTAGTATAGCATAAAAGCCTCAAACAGCCTATTTCACCAATCACTCTTCTTGAAGACTTGTTAATAATTTGACCAGAAGGATTTGAGTTGAATGCAAAGAAACAATAGTGTGAATTTTGCTAAAAATCATCAAAAAAACACCCCATGGTATGAACCATGAAGTGCTTTGAAACGTTGATAAAATCGTATTGATTAACGTTTACTAAATTGTGATGCTTTACGAGCTTTCTTAAGACCTGGCTTCTTACGCTCAACTTTACGTGAGTCACGTGTAAGAAGTCCTGCGCGTTTCAATGAATCGCGGAAGTCTGGGTCTACTTGAAGAAGAGCACGAGCGATACCGTGACGGATAGCTCCTGATTGACCAGCGTATCCACCACCTACAACATTAACGAAAACGTCGTATGAACCTACAGTTGAAGTAACTGCGAATGGTTGGTTGATAACAAGACGAAGGTCAGCGTGTGGGATGTACTCTTCAACATCTTTTTTGTTAACGGTGATTTTACCAGTTCCTGGAACAAGGCGAACGCGTGCAACAGCGTTTTTACGACGTCCAGTACCTGCATATTGTGCTTGTGACATACTTTATTGTTCCTTTCCTTAGATAAGTCCTGAAATATCAAGAACTTCTGGTTGTTGTGCAGCGTGAGTGTGCTCAGCTCCAACGAATACTTTCAATTTCATACCTTGAGCGCGGCCAAGAGTATTGTGTGGAAGCATACCTTTAACTGATTTTTCGATCAAACGTACTGCATTTTTAGAACGAAGTTCACCAGCAGAGATTTGTTTCAATC
This sequence comes from Streptococcus oralis, assembly GCF_023110055.1. Lineage (GTDB taxonomy): Bacteria > Bacillota > Bacilli > Lactobacillales > Streptococcaceae > Streptococcus > Streptococcus oralis_BY. The sequence continues at coordinate 155,330 of NZ_JALDVG010000002.1, forward strand.
CACCTGGGTGGTTTGAGTGAGTGTAGTAGATCTTATCAGTTGCTTTTTTACCAGTCAATTTAACTTTTTCAGCATTGATAACGATTACGAAGTCACCTGTATCAGTGTGTGGTGTGAATGTTGGTTTGTTTTTTCCGCGAAGTACGCTAGCAACAACTGCTGAAAGGCGTCCAAGAGGTACATCAGTTGCGTCAACAACGTACCATTTGCGTTCTACTTGGCCTGGTTTAGCCATGAATGTAGTTTTGTTCATGATTTCTCCTATATGAATATCGTTTTTGTTTACAGGGCGGATGTTCCGGTCCGTGGGGTATTTGAAAGGTTCCGGGGCCTTACAAATGGGGTAAACAATACCGTCTACTATCATACCAAATTTCACTACTAAAAGTCAATAGATATGAAAAATATTTTTGCCGATTTCAGTGTTTAACATCTAGAAAAACCTCGCTTTTGCGAGGCTCTCCTATTTATAAGCTAAGGCACGTTTAAAGGTTTTCCAGATTCCCAAATCATCTGTTTGAAGGACTAGACTAGCATACATGCGTCCGATAAAGGCTGTTGCAGTGACTGCAAAAACAACCGTTATGGCAAGCGAAATCCAAGCTTCCAGATCACTGGCATACCCATTTATAGCTCTAAACGGCATAAAGAAGGTCGAGATGAAAGGAATATAGGAGCCAATTTTCAGAACTAAATTGTCCCCAGCAGCACCTAGAGAGGTCACACCGACAAATCCTGCTATAATCAAGATCATCAATGGCGACAAGGCCTTTCCTGAATCCTCAGGGCGAGAAACCATAGAGCCTAGAAAGGCTGCTAAAACAACGTACATAAAGAGGCTAACCAAGACAAACAATAAGGTATTGAGCGAGAAGGCCTCTCCTAGATGATTTAAAATCCCAGATTGTGCCAAGATAGGGATGTCTTTAAAGAGCAGAATGGCAGCAAGTCCACCCACGACGTAAATGCCAATATGAGTCAAAATCACAAGAAGTAGAGCCAGCATGCGAGCGTAGAAATAATGACTTGCTCGGATACTAGAGAAGACCACCTCCATGATTTTGGTTCCTTTCTCGCTAGCCACTTCCTGAGCAGTGACACTAGCATAGGTAATCAAAATCATATAAAGGAAGAAGCCAAGCCCTGCGGCCGCAATGGTTTGAACAATTTTTTTGTTTTCCTTAGATTCATCAATTTTCTCAGTAAAATCAACGGTTTGACTCAGGCGTTTTTCCTGTTCTTGAGACAAATTAGCTGACGAACGATTGAGTTGGTATTGCAGTTCGTTTAGCTTATTGGTTACTGCTAGTTTGATGCCTGTTTCAAGAGAAGTTTCACCATGATAGACGGCCTTGAGGACGCTGTCCTCTTGGTCAATGGTTAGGTAACCCTTGATTTTCTCATACTTGATAGCAGCCTGGGCACTGGCTTCATCCTTATAATCAAAGTTGATACCATTGGTACCCTTGAGCCCTTCTTCCACAGATGGCACAGTTGTTACTACTGCTATCTTGCTATTCTTGGCCATAGAAGACCCTTGGAGAAAGCCGATTCCTACAGATAAGGCTAAAAAGAGGAACGGCGAAATCACCATAAAGAAGAAACTCCACGACTTGACATGTCGAAGATAGGTTTCCTTCATTACAACCCACATATTTCTCATACTTCCACCCCTGATTCTAGTTTAAAGATTTCATCGATTGTTGGAGCTTGTTGGTCAAAGGTCGCGATGTATTGACCTTGAGTGAGGATTGGGAAGAGTTCTCTTCCAGCGCTCTCATCATCTAGGATCAATTTCCAACTGCCTTGCTTGGTCAAGCTCACCTGTTTGACATGAGGAAGATTTTCCAATTCTTCCTTACTTCGTTCACTTGAAACAAAGAGACGTGTTTTCCCATATTGATTACGGACATCCTGAACTGGTCCATGCAAGACCACACGCCCGTCACGAATCATCAGAATATCATCGCAAAGTTCCTCAACGTTGGTCATAACATGGTCAGAAAAGATAATGATTGCACCACGCTCTTTCTCTTTCAAGATGACTTGTTTGAGCAACTCGGTATTGACTGGATCCAAACCACTAAAAGGCTCATCCAAGATAATCAAGTCTGGCTCATGGATTAGGGTGATAATCAGCTGAATTTTCTGCTGATTTCCTTTGGAGAGGCTCTTGATTTTGTCGGTCAATTTGCCCTTCACTTCCAATTTTTCCATCCATTGAGGGAGTTTTTCCTTGACTTCTTTAGCATCCATGCCCTTTAGAGTCGCCAAGTAGCGAACTTGTTCAAGGACGGTCAACTTGGGCATAAGACTGCGTTCTTCAGGCAAATAACCTATCCGAGCGTAAGTTTCCTGACGAATATCCTGCCCATCCAGACTGATCTCTCCTTGGTACTCCAAAAATTTCAAAATACTGTGGAAAATCGTTGTTTTCCCAGCACCATTTTTTCCGACCAGTCCTAGAATTCGTCCTGGACTTGCCTGAAAATCGACACCAAACAAGACTTGCTTGGAACCGAAACTTTTCTCTAGATTTCTTACTTCTAGCATCTTCCACCTCCGAAATATGTTGCACTTATTATACTCCTTTTTGACAGCCTTTACAACGATTTATGTCCATTTCTAACATGATAATTTCTAGTAAATAATATCGTCTCTAAGGATTTTAAGTGCTTCAGTGATAGCTTTAGTATAACCCATTAAAGACTATCCGGGAGAATTTTTCCTCAACTATCGCTTTTCTCTTCTGAACTGTCCTTTTGAAACTAAAAACCCACCCCGAAGGATGGATTGAAAACTTAACGCACTTCTGCATGAACTTTTTCTTCGAGAGAAGTTTGGATTTTTTCCATGTAACGTGCTACTTCTTCGTCTGTCAAGCTATCTTCTGGATTTTGGAAGGTCAAGCTATAAGCCATTGACTTCATGCCAACTCCCAGTTTTTCGCCTGAGAAGACGTCAAAGAGTTTGATATCAGTCAAACGTTTCACGCCTGCAGCTTGGATAGCATCTACAACTTCTTGATGAGTCACTTCTGCCTTGAGGAGTAGGGCCACGTCACGGCTGACTGCTGGGAATTTGGTGATTTCCACAAATGGAGCAGCTGGCTGAAGCGCTGCTTCGATGGCGGAAAGGTTGAGCTCCGCTACATACGTTTCTGGAATATCATAAGCCTTGGCAGTGACTGGATGCACTTGGCCAAGGAAACCAAGAACTTGGTCACCGAGTGAAATCACGGCTGTACGTCCTGGGTGGAGGCTAGCAATCTCAGCTGTTGCTGTATAAGTCACTTCTAGTCCCAAGCGATCAAAGAGCGCTTCAAGGATTCCCTTAGCATAGAAGAAATCAACTGGAACTGCTGCCGTTTGGAAGTCTTTTTCTGCAACCGAGCCGGTTAAGGCAAAGGCAAAGCTATTGATCTCATTTGGTAGATCTTCTTTTGGATTGCCTGTTTGTTCAAAGACTTTTCCAATCTCGTAAAGAGCCAAGTTTTTGTTCTTACGAGCCACGTTATAGGCCACCGTATCAAGGATACCTGAGACCATATTTTGACGGAGGACAGAACGGTCCACTGTCATTGGCCACATGAGTTCTGTAAGGTTACTTGGTTGAGCTGTAAACTCAACTGCTTTTTCAGGAGTTGTCAGAGCGTAGGTGATGATTTCTGTCAAACCAGCTCCTTCAGCGATCGTACGAACTTGACGACGCAATTTTTGTGTCGCAGTCAATTCACCAGCTGTACCATCGTCTTTTGGAAGACTGGTTGGCAAGCGATCATAACCATAGATACGAGCGATTTCTTCAAAGAGGTCCGCTTCGATAGTGATATCCCAACGACGACGGGGTACGCTGACTGTAAATGATTCTGCATTGCCAGAAAGGCCAAAGCCAAGACGACGGAAGACATCTTCCACATCAGCATAGGAAAGCTCCGTACCAAGGACGCGGTTAACGTCTGCAAGGGTTGAAGAAACTTCTACATCAGAAGTATCAAGCGCTCCTGCTGAAACGATGCCCTTACGCACCGTCGCACCTGCAAGATCAGCAATCATGCTCGCTGCCGCATCAAGGGCTTCGTTAACAGTTGCCACATTAATGCCTTTTTCAAAGCGAGAAGACGACTCAGAACGAAGGTTGAGGCGTCCGCTAGTCTTGCGGATGGATTTGCCATTGAAAACAGCAGCTTCAAGGACAACACGATTAGAATTTTCAGAGATTTCGGTTTCTTGACCACCCATGACACCTGCAAGGGCTACTGGCTTGTCTGCGACAGTGATGACTAAGTCAGTTTCTGCAAGTTCACGTTCTTCACCGTCCAAGGTCACTAATTTTTCACCAGCACACGCTTCACGCACACGAATCTCGCTTCCTTCAAAGGTATCCAAGTCAAAGGCATGCATCGGTTGACCAAAGTAGAGCAGGATGTAGTTGGTTACGTCTACGACATTGTTAATCGGACGGATGCCTTCGTTCATGAGGAGGTTTTGCAACCATTGTGGACTTGGTGCGATGGTCACATTGTCCAAGATACGGGCTGCATAGTAAGGCGCCTTATCTGTTTCAATGCCTACAGAGAGGGCCTCTGCTGCAGCTTCATTTGTTTCTGTTAAACTGAATTCTTTAAAGCTAACTGCCTTGTCATAGATGGCTGCCACTTCGTGCGCTACTCCACGCATAGATAGAGCGTCTGCACGGTTTGGCGTGATAGAAAGTTCGATGATTTCGTCATCCAAGTCTAGGTAAGAGAAAACTTCATCTCCAGGAATAGCATCTTCTGGCAAGATTTGGATTCCATCTGCGAATTCCTTCGGTACAACCGAGTCAGAAATTCCCAATTCACCAAGTGAACAGATCATTCCAAGTGACTCCAAGCCACGGATTTTCCCTTTTTTGATTTTGTAGTTGTCAGCGATACGAGCTCCTGGAAGAGCTACCATGACCTTGATCCCAGCACGCACATTTGGGGCACCACAAACGATCTGACGGGCTTCTTCTTCGCCAACGTTAACTTGACAAACATGCAAGTGTGTTTCTGGCACATCTTCGCAAGACAAGACCTCACCGACGACAATTTTTGAGAGACCAGCAGCTGGTGATTCGACACCTTCGACCTCGATCCCTGTAGTTGACATTTTCTCAGCCAACTCTTGTGATGGCACATCAATGTCCACCAATTCTTTTAACCATTTATAAGATACAAGCATAATTCTGATTGTAAGATCCCACCAAGCGGGACCTTTTCAATTCCTTTCTTTTTCTTCGAGTCAGTCGTTTCTTTTTTTACTATTTGAAATGTGAGCGACTGTATAGGACTATGTTTCAGGTTTCAATCTTATTTAAACTGTTCTGAGAAGCGGACATCTCCTTGATAGAATCCACGAATATCGTTGATTCCGTTACGGAGCATAGCGACACGCTCTTGTCCAAGACCAAAGGCAAAGCCAGAGTAAACAGTCGCATCGATTCCACTCATTTCAAGGACACGTGGGTGAACCATACCGGCCCCCATAATCTCAATCCAACCTGTTTTCTTACATACGTTACAGCCTTCTCCACCACACTTGAAGCAAGAAACATCCACCTCAACAGATGGCTCTGTGAATGGGAAATACGATGGACGCAAACGAATTTGGCGCTCTTCACCAAACATTTTTTGCACAATCAACTGAAGGGTTCCTTGAAGATCTGCCATAGAGATGTTTTTCCCAACAACCAAGCCTTCGATTTGGTGGAATTGGTGACTGTGGGTCGCATCGTCTGTGTCACGACGGAACACACGTCCTGGTGAGATCATTTTCAAAGGCCCCTTCGAAAAATCATGAGCATCCATAGCACGCGCCTGAACTGGAGACGTGTGAGTACGGAGCAAGATTTCTTCTGTGATATAGAAAGTGTCCTGCATATCGCGAGCTGGGTGGTCTTTTGGAAGGTTCATACGCTCAAAGTTGTAGTAGTCTTTTTCAACTTCAAAACCATCCACGACTTGGTAACCCATCCCGATGAAAATATCTTCGATTTCCTCACTGGTTTGTGTCAAAACGTGACGGTGACCAGTCGCAACTGGACGACCTGGAAGTGTCACATCGATGCTCTCGCTAGCAAGTTGAGCCGCGACTTTCTTTTCTTCCAAAAGCTTAGCTGTTTCTTCAAAGGCTGCAGTCAAGATATCACGAGCTTCATTGACGTGTTTCCCAATGATTGGACGCATCTCAGCAGAAACATCTTTCATCCCTTTAAGGATTTCAGTAAGCGAACCCTTTTTGCCGAGGACAGAGACACGCAAGTCTTGCATCTCTTTTTCATTTTCAGCAGAAATCTGCTTCAAGCTAGCCAGCGTTTCTTCGCGAAGCGCTTTTAATTGTTCTTCAATAGTTGACATAATTCCTCCATCAGTCGCTCGTAGATAAAAAGAAAACCACATGCCAAAAACTCCACTCGGAGCGTTGACACGCGGTACCATCCGTTTTCATCTGACAAGTCAGACCTTCATTTCTAAATCCATGCGCAAGTGAATTCACCCAGCTTTCATATAGAGAGCTTGCAGTCACGGCTCTCCTCCCTGATATACTTCCCTTGGGCTACTAGTCTTGCGGATTTCTATTCGATTACTACATAGTTTATCAGATTTTTAGTTAAAAAACAAGTTAGATTAGACTAATTTCAATATAAAACTCGTTCCTTTTTCTGTTTCTCCATTTTCCACAAATCCAAGCGACTTGAAACACCTCCTAGAAGCATGATTGTAGGTGTAGATTTCCTTGACTCTCAATTCTTTCCATCCTTTTACTCGAGCCAATTCAATCAAAGTACTTAGAATCTTTTTTCCAACTCCTCGATGTTGGTAAGCGGAATCCCCAATCACAATGGGGAGATTATCCTGAGATAGTGTAACATCCCCAATTGGAAACCATTCTCCCTTCTCCTTGACTTCAATCCAAAAAAGCTCACCGTGCTGATCCAAATAGGAATACATAGCTTCCAAGGTCGCTGGACTGTAAGGACTCTTCACACCATCTACGAGGTAAACCAAGTTCACATCCTGATACCAAGCAAAAGCTTCCTCACAATGATTGACCTTATAGTAAGGAACAAGACGCAGTGCATTATCTATTTGTAAAATCTGTTTCATCTGCTTCCCTTTTCAAATAAGAGAGTTGCTGCCTGATTAAAACCATCACACCAGTTATACCATTTTGCTTCATACTCATCTTGAGGTAAGATATGATTTTTTAAATCCAGAACAGAGTAAATCTTTCTTTCCTCGCAAGCTTGCGCATAGAGATAATACAGTTCATCGCCACCATCTCTATCCCACTCAGCAGAAATCGTATCTTGACCTAGCAATAAAGCCTGATAAGCCCTGTGATGCCCATCTGTAATCAACAAGCAATCTCCGAACGCAAGAATACTGATTGGAGCAACATTGATTATTTCTGCCGATTGATAAAGTGTCTGGATGCCTTCTAGTTTCTTTTCTGATAAGTATAGTTGAGTCGGATGGAGAGCTTTTATGCTGACTTTCATTTCTTTCTCCTCAAAGGAATTTGATACTCACTTCTGCTTGCCTTTAAATCGCCATTGGAAGCGAAGTTTGTCATAGAAGGGAAATTCGATAAACAGGAATCCCAAGCCTACACAGAGACTGGCAAGGACATCTGATGGATAGTGAACTCCCAGATAGACTCTTGACACCAGGACACTGACTAGGTAGAGACCTAGCACGATTTGTACGATTTTTCTCCAGACTGGATCTTTAATTCGTTGACTGAGAATGACAATCAGAGTACCTACCATCAGTGTCACTGCCAGAGAATGGCCACTTGGAAAAGAAAATCCCTTCTCCTCTACTAGATGTAAGATAGCTGGCCGTGGGCGCTGATAGATGTTTTTAAAGGTCACGATTAAAAGACCGGCTAAGGCTAGATTACCCGCCATGAAGTAGCTTTCTATCTTCCACTGCTTACGATAAAAGATAAAGGCTGCGATGGCAACCCAGGTGATAATCACTGGGATATCAATCAAATGCGTAAGGGCACGGAACAGAACTGTCAAATAATCTGGCAATTCCCCACGAATAGTAGTCTGAAGCGGTTGATCAAAACCGACCAGCGTTTCGGGGTAAAACTTGACCATATAGCCAAGAAGGACGAAAAGTAAAAGGGCAAAACTGCCCTTCATTAAAAATGTTTGTTTATCTCTCATAATGTTTTAAGGTTGGTTTCAAGAGGACGTATAACAACCAGAATGAAACGGCAAAGATTACACCCTCAATCAAGTTAAAAGGTAATACCATAGTCATTAGGTAGTTGGAAAGTCCCAAAATTTTTCCGATATCAAAGTTGGCAAACTTCGCGTACAAAGGAACAGCATAGACATAGTTGAGCACCAACATAGCCGCAGTCAATCCGACAGTTCCCGCTAGAGATGCTAGTAGGAAACGAAGGGTGCTACGTTCCTTTTTCCAAATCAAACCAAAAGCGATAACAAAAACTCCCAGAGCTACGATATTCATTGGCAAGCCAATGTAAGTATTCACTCCCTGGCTATTGAGAAGCAACTTCAAGAGTGATCGCAACAAGAGAATCCCTAGAGCAGCAGGCAAGTCCATCACCACCAAGCCCACAAGGACTGGCAAGATACTAAACTCGATCTTGAGGAAGGTCGCCGCTGGCAAGAGCGGAAAGTCAAAGTACATCAGCACAAATGAAATGGCTGATAAAATCGCAATGGTCGAAAGTCGACGTGTGTTTGTCATAACAGGTTCCTCCAATTTTCTATAAAATCAGAAGAAGTTGGAAAGGATCCCTCTATCTATTCTCACTTTTTATATCCCAAAAGTTCCCTCTCACTCTTTTGAGCAAGCGGTTGCAATTCATCAATAAACTCATCAGAACAGACAAAGCCATTCTTTCGTCTTCTCCCATCCAGACTATACTGTCGGTTGTGGAATTGCACCACATCAGCTTGCGCTCGCGGACTTCTTTAACTAAGATATTTTGGATTAATCTAGGCGTCGCAGTCGAAGATCATACTTAAAGTATATCGAGACAAGACAACGAAGAGTAAGCCAAAATAGCTAGTTAAAGTCACCGCCGGTCGGGAATTACACCCAGCCCTGAAGACCCCTTTATCATAACAAAAAACGCTTGCAAGTGCAAGCATTTTGATTATTTCAATTTATCTACTTCATAGGTGTGAACAAGCTCAAGACCTGCAAAATTCTGCTGACGAAGAGCTTCGTAGACAATCATGCATACGGTATTGGAAACATTGAGACTGCGAACGTGTTCATCATTCATGGGAATACGGAGTGCTTTCTCAGGATGTTCTCTCATAAAGTCCTCAGGCAAACCCTTGTCTTCGCGTCCAAAGAGAAAATAATGGTCCTCGTCCGTCGATAAATCTGCTTCAGAATAGACCTTTTCCGCAAATTTTGAAATCAGATAAAGTTTTCCCTTCATCTGAGACATGAAATCTTCCAAACTGTCATAAAAATAAATCTCTAACTTATCCCAGTAGTCCAAACCAGCCCGCTTCATCTTGCGATCATCAATCGGAAATCCCATCGGTTTGATAATATGGAGGGGAGAATTGGTCGCAGCGCAAGTACGCGCGATGTTACCTGTATTTTGTGGAATCTGAGGTTCAAATAATACAATGTGATTTGTCATGACTGGCTTCCTTTTATCATTGCAAAAAAATAGCCACACTGCCCGGAGTCAAGCTCAGCAAACAGCGTGGTTAAGGCATCGTTAACTTACCTCACAACAGGTTTGAAGTAAATCAGCGAAACTACTTCCTTAGTATAACACTTTCAGAATCATTGTCAATAGAAACGACTTGATTTTTTTACTTTTTTTGATGATATTTTCATGTTTGGTCATTCCCTTTCTGAAAAGGGATAGTAAGAGAGTAATATCACTCCAAATCGGAAACATCGTTATAGAAATTAAGCAAATGTATCTTCAAAACGTGAAAAAGGCCTTTATTGCCCTAAAAATCGCCTTAGCAAGTGCATTTTTTGCTAAAAAAGGGTATGATAGTTACATCATGAAAAAGTAGGTTTTTTATATGAAAATTGTCCTTGTTGGTGGAGGGAAAGTTGGTTTCGCCCTCTGTCGTTCACTGGTTGCAGAAAACCATGACGTTGTCCTCATCGAACAAGATGAGGCTGTCCTCAATCACATTGTCAGTCGCTTTGATATCATAGGACTCCTTGGAAATGGTGCTGACTTTGCCATCTTGGAGCAAGCCAGTGTTCAAGAGTGCGATATCTTTATCGCCCTAACCGAATACGATGAAGTGAATATGATTTCAGCGGTACTTGCTAAAAAAATGGGCGCTAAAGAAACCATCGTTCGGGTGCGAAATCCTGAATACTCTAATGCCTATTTTAAAGAGAAAAATATTCTTGGATTTTCACTTATCGTTAACCCAGAGCTCCTGGCAGCGCGTGCGATCTCAAATATCATTGATTTCCCTAATGCCCTCTCTGTCGAACGATTTGCTGGAGGTCGGGTCAGTCTCATGGAGTTTGTTGTCAAGGATTCTAGCGGTCTTTGTCAAATGCCAATCTCAGACTTCCGTAAAAAATTTGGTAATGTCATTGTCTGTGCTATGGAGAGAGATCATCAACTGATGATCCCAAGTGGTGATGTTATTATCCAAGACAAGGATAGGATTTTTGTTACGGGAAATCGTGTAGATATGATGCTTTTCCATAACTATTTTAAATCTCGCGCAGTGAAAAGCTTGCTTATCGTTGGAGCTGGAAAGATTGCTTATTATCTACTCGGCATTTTAAAAGACAGTCGCATTGATACCAAGGTCATCGAGATCAATCCTGAAAGAGCTAGTTTCTTCAGCGAAAAGTTCCCCAATCTCTATATTGTCCAAGGAGATGGAACTGCAAAAGACATTTTGCTTGAAGAAAGTGCTCCCCACTATGATGCAGTCGCAACCTTGACTGGGGTTGATGAGGAAAATATCATCACTTCTATGTTTCTTGACCGTGTTGGCGTCCATAAGAATATCACCAAGGTCAACCGAACAAGCCTTCTAGAGATTATCCACGCGCCTGATTTTTCGAGTATCATCACACCAAAAAGCATCGCAGTGGATACCATTATGCACTTTATCCGTGGTCGAGTAAACGCTCAGTATTCAGATCTTCAAGCCATGCACCATCTCGCAAATGGTCAAATTGAAACTCTCCAATTCCAAATCAAGGAAGCTAATAAAATGACTGCCAAACCTCTATCACAGTTGAAATTGAAAAAAGGGGTTCTCATCGCAGCCATTATCCGAAAAGGAAAAACAATCTTCCCTACTGGAGAGGATATGCTTGAGGTGGGAGACAAGTTACTCGTGACGACCTTATTGCCAAATATCACCAAAATTTATGATTTGATTGAGAGGTAAAAAATGAATAAAAGTATGATTCGTTACCTCCTCTCAAAGCTTCTCTTGATTGAGGCTGTTCTTCTCCTAGTCCCTGTTAGTGTAGCGATCTATTACCAAGAATCCAGTCAAGTATTTATCGCTCTCTTTTCTACGATTGGAATTTTAGTCCTTCTCGGTGGTCTAGGCATTTTACGGAAACCGAAAAACCAACGGATTTATGCCAAGGAAGGGGTCTTAATTGTTGCCCTCTGTTGGATTCTATGGTCTTTCTTTGGCGGCCTCCCCTTTGTCTTTTCAGGACAAATCCCAAGCGTCATCGATGCCTTCTTTGAAATCAGTTCTGGATTTACGACGACTGGTGCTACTATTCTGAACGATGTTTCCGTTCTCACTCGTTCCCTCCTCTTCTGGCGAAGTTTCACCCACTTGATCGGAGGGATGGGGGTACTCGTCTTTGCACTTGCCATTATGGACAATGCCAAGAATAGTCACTTGGAGGTGATGAAGGCTGAGGTCCCTGGTCCTGTCTTTGGCAAGGTCGTATCCAAGCTAAAAAACACTGCTCAGATCCTCTATCTGCTTTATCTGGCTCTCTTCTCCCTTTTTGTGGTTATCTACTATCTAGCAGGCATGCCTCTCTATGATAGTTTTGTCATCGCTATGGGAACTGCAGGAACTGGGGGATTTACCGTCTATAACGACGGAATTGCCCACTACGGTAGCTCACTCATCACCTATCTAGTTAGTATCGGAGTTCTGGTTTTTGGGGTTAACTTCAATCTCTACTACTACCTCATGCTCCGTCGGGTTAAGGCTTTCTTTGGAGATGAAGAACTACGAGCATATAGCATCATTGTCCTAGTTTCTACAGGCTTGATTACTCTTAATACACTCCACCTCTACCAAGGGGTCTCTAAAAGTGTTGAAATGGCCTTCTTCCAAGTTTCCAATATCATCACAACAACAGGTTTTGGTTACGGAGATATTACCAACTGGCCCCTCTTCTCCCAATTTATCCTCCTCTTCCTCATGGGAATCGGTGGATCAGCTGGCTCAACTGCAGGTGGTCTTAAGGTGATCAGAGGACTTATCCTCTCTAAAATCGCAAAAAATCAGATTTTGTCCACTTTATCCCCTCACCGTGTTTTGACTCTACACGTCAATAAAACTGTGATTGATAAGGATACCCAGCACAAAATTCTTAAATATTTTGCTATCTATATGATGATTATTCTCTCTCTCATCTTTATCGTCAGTCTTGATAGCAATGATTTTCTAGTCGTGACCAGTGCGGTCTTCAGCTGTTTTAACAATATCGGACCTATTCTAGGTACAACCTCGAGTTTTGCCATCTTTAGTCCCATCTCTAAAATCCTCCTCTCCTTTGCAATGATTGCAGGTCGCTTAGAGATATACCCAATTTTGCTACTCTTTATGAAACGCACTTGGTCTAAACGCTAATGATAATACAATTCCCCTTTTACAAGCTAGTAGAAGGGGAATTTTTCTATTAAAAATGAGAAGACCTTTCGGTCCTCTCCTAGTCTGTTTATTTTTTAAGAGCTTCTTTGTATCGAGCAACTTCCGCTTGGTTAGCCCAAACATAGTGACCTGGACGAATTTCCACCATAGACGGCTTGTCTGTCTCATAGTCATGTTGGTCAGGGTCGTAAACTTTCAAGACTTTCTTGCGTTCTAAGATTGGATCTGGAATCGGTACCGCAGATAGAAGCGCCTGAGTATATGGGTGGACAGGATTGTTAAACAACTCCTCTGTCTCCGCCACTTCGACGATAACTCCCTTATAGATAACTGCGATACGATCTGAGATAAAGCGAACAACTGACAAGTCATGCGCGATAAAGAGATAAGTCAAGCCCAACTCTTTTTGGAACTTCTTGAGCAAGTTCAAAACTTGCGCACGAACAGATACGTCCAAGGCAGAAATTGGCTCATCCGCAATAACGAAATCAGGCTCCATCACAAGAGCACGGGCAATCCCGATACGCTGACGTTGCCCACCAGAAAACTCGTGTGGGTAACGGGTCAAGTGTTCTTTCAAAAGTCCAACTTCATGAATCATCTTTTGAACTTTTTCTTTACGATCTTCTTCATCTTTAAACAAGTGATAGTTGTAAAGACCTTCAGAGATGATATAGTCAACCGTCGCACGTTCATTCAAGCTGGCTGCAGGGTCTTGGAAAATCATCTGGATACGACGGATCAAGTCTGAGGATTCCTTATGAGATTTTTTTCCATTGATCTTATGACCATCAAAGATGATTTCACCTTTACTGGTATTATTTAGACCAATAATAGCACGACCAATCGTTGTTTTCCCACTACCAGACTCACCTACAAGAGAGAAAGTTTCTCCCTTGTTGATAAAGAAGTTGGCGTTTTTAACCGCAACAAACTTCTTACTTCCTTCACCGAAGGAAATTTCTAAATCTTTAATTTCTACTAATTTTTCAGACATTTCCTTCCTCCTAGTCTTCTAGATGAGCAAAGCCCATTTTATCACGTATCTTGTCATGCAAGTCTGCGATGACCTCAGGTTTTTCAACTTTAGGAGCATTCTCATGAAGCAACCAAGTCTTAGCCCAGTGGGTATCACTAACTGAAAACTGAGGTGCTTTTTGTTCAAAGTCAATTTGCATCGCATAATCTGAACGAAGGGCAAAGGCATCACCTTTCAACTCAGTATAAAGAGACGGTGGTGTTCCAGGGATAGAGTACAATTCCCCTTTATCGTCAGCAAGCTGAGGCAAGCTAGACAAGAGACTCCAAGTATATGGATGACGTGGGTCGTAGAAAACTTCCTCAACAGTTCCGTATTCTACAATTTCACCAGCATACATAACCGCTACCTTATCCGCAATACTTGCTACCACACCAAGGTCGTGGGTGATAAAGATAATGGTAAAGTGGTACTCATTTTGTAAAGTTTTAAGCAAATCAATGATTTGGGCTTGAATGGTTACATCAAGGGCCGTTGTCGGCTCGTCACAGATTAAGATATCTGGACGACAGGCAAGGGCAATCGCAATAACGATACGTTGGCGCATCCCTCCAGAATATTGGAAAGGATACTCTTCAAAACGTTTTTCAGCATCTGGGATTCCGACCTTGTTCATATAGTCGATTGCCATCTCTTTGGCTTCCTTAGCTGTTTTCCCTTGGTGTTTAACGATAACTTCAGTGATTTGGCTACCGATTGTATTGATTGGGTCCAAACTTGTCATAGGGTCTTGGAAGATAGTCGCAATTTTAGCACCACGAATTTTCTCCCATTCCTTGTTAGAAGTAAGAGCAGTCAAGTCTTGTCCACGATAGTCGATGCTTCCTTGGGCAATACGTCCATTGTCTTCTAACATCCCTGTAAAGGTTTTTGTTAAAACAGATTTACCAGAACCAGACTCACCTACCAAGGCAAGAACTTCTCCTTCAATCAAGTCTAGAGAAACTCCTCGGATAGCCGTTAGAACTTTGTCACGAACGTCAAATTCCACGACAATATCACGAGCAGTCAAAATTACATCTTTTCCTTTTATCATGTCTACTCCTATCTATGTGTACGTGGATCACTAGCATCCGCTAGGTTTTGACCAACAACGAAAAGAGATAGGGATACCAAGATCAAGGTTGTCAACGGAATCCAGAACAAGTAAGCGTTGGTCGTAACGTTTTGTGAGTAATCTGAGATCAAACGTCCCAAACTTGGCACTGTTACAGGCAATCCCAATCCAAAGAAGGAAAGGAAGGCTTCATAAGAGATGAAGCTTGGCAACATCAAGGTCATTGTAGAAACAATAACAGATACCAATTGTGGCATGATGTTTTTAACAATGATTTTAAAGGTTGGTGTTCCAAGTGTTTGAGAAGCAAGGTTGTATTCCAAGTCACGGTAACGCATGATTTGGATACGAATCATATAAGCAATCCCAATCCAAGTTGTCACACTCATGGCAAAAATCAAATTCCAGAAACCAGCACCAATTGAGTAAGTCAAGACAATGACAATCAAGAGAGATGGAATGTTTGAAATAATGTTATAAACTTCCATCATGACGCGGTCAACGGATTTTGAAATTCCCCAAATTCCACCAACAATAACCCCGATCACAAGGTTGATAAAAGTGGCAATTACAGAGATAAGAATTGAATTACGCGCACCAAACCAAACCCCATCAAACAAGGATTTACCATTGCTATCTGTACCAAACCAATGTTCAGCATTGGGCTTGATAAAACGAGCAGAGAAGTCATTGACCTTACTTACATCGTTGAAGTCAAAATCTGAGAACATTGGGTAAATAAAGCTCATCAAGATAATGGCAATCAAAATCCCCAACATAATGACTGTTGATTTTTTCTTTAGAAATTGTCTAAATACAGAACCCCAGTATGAATAGGCAGGAGCATCAATTGTTTCAGAGGCAAAATCGTCACGTTTTACGAACTGAAATTTTTCTTTATCGATTGTTGACATTATTTGCCTCCTTTCTCTGTCAATTTAATACGTGGGTCAAGCATGGTCATCCAGATATCCCCTACAAAGAGTGAGAAGATAGAAATACATGTGAAGATGAAGACAAGACCAACTACCATTGAGTTGTTTGATGCCTTAACAGAGTCAATCAACATTTTACCCATACCTGGGAAAGCGAAGACCGTTTCTGTCAATGTTGCACCACCAATAACCCCGATTACGGCACCAGGAATACCTGAAACCAAAGGAACCATGGCATTTTTAAAGATGTGTTTATTTGAAATTTCTTTTTCAGACAAACCTTTTGCACGAGCAAAACGAACGAAGTCCTGAGATTGCAAGTCGATCATGTAACGACGAATCCAGATAGCCGTACTTGGTGCACCCAACAAACCTAGAATAACTGCTGGCAAGACATAAGAACGCCAATCTCCAGCACCCAAAATAGGGAATGAGTCAGGCAGACCAATTGATGATCCAATCAAGCGGACGATATAAACCAAGGCAATTGTTGGAAGGGCAAGCAAGAAGGTTAGAGCACCTGTCGAGAAGCTATCAATCCAAGTATTCTTGTGGCGAGCCATGGCAGATCCAAGTGGAATCGCAATCGCATACGAAATAATCAAACCAATCAAACCAGCAACCGCTGAGCTTGCGATCATTGAAGGATATTGATAATTGCTTTCTGTAGCCGTGTAAGGATCGTCTTTACCATAGTTGGCTACTTCACGCGCGTCTGCTTGACTTGGAGATTTGTAGGTACGAGAGTAAATATCTACAGATGAAGTCTTTTTACCTGTAGGGAATTGAACTTCTGATGTCTTAGTTTGTCCCTGACCTTGTGTGATAACCTGAAGCACTGGTGTGTTTGCATAAGTTGGGTAAGAATCTCCCAAGTTAATGTTCACAAAGTTTTGGTGTACAAATGGGAATTGATTGTTGAAATACAAAAGGTATTTGTGTTTTGTACCTGAACCAACCAATGACCAACCGATAGCAGGGTCATTTTCAAAACGAAGATAACGTTGCAAGTTTGGATTTTCAGGGTCTTGAATTTTGTTTGGATGATCAATATCAATCAAGTTCGCATAGAATTTGAAAACACGTTCAAAAATCGGAATTTCACGCGTAGCATAGAATTGACCACTTTCTGAGAACACACCAAGTGTCCAACCATTTCCTAGTTGGTTGATGTATTTTTCGTAGATTGCCTTATTGGTATCATTGGCATCCACTGTTACAGATGAGTCCATTGTGCTCGCTCTTTCTTGCAACTCTTTGGTATCGTAGTACTCGATATAGCCCATCCGTTCATAAACGGTATTTTCATAATTATCCCGCTTGTCCGGCGTCGTTGCAATCTTGTTATAGTTGGTATCCTGCTTGAAAATCAATTTTCGAGGAACCATCGTATAGATAATTGTGTAGGTCAAAGTCGTCACCAAGAAAATAGACAACAATGAACGCAATACACGCATAAAAATATATTTCTTCATATCGTTTCCTTTTAAAATCCCAAAAGAACCTTCTCCTCATGGAGAGAAAGTTCTCTTGAGAGTTATTTATTTAACGTGATTAGCCAATTCTTTTTGAACTTTTTCGTTTGATTCTTTTTTCTCTTTGAGCCATTTTTCACGAGCTTGTTCATAATCAGCTTTTGTTACAACCTTATCTTGTAACTGAATATACTTGAAGTATACGTCTGATCCCTTATCTCCAGATTGACTGTAAGATGCAGAGAATGGCACAACACGAGAAATGATTGGTGCAGCACCACTTGATGACATAGCTGGCAAGAAGAGTGAACTATCTGTCAACCAAGCTTGAGCAGCCGCGTATTTTTCATAACGAACATTCAAGTCGCTTGTTTCTTTTCCTGCTTCATCAACTAGCTTATCGTATTCTTTCAAACCAACTTGAGCCGCTGCAGCATTATCTGCACCTTCGTAACCCATATAGGTTTTTGTTTGTTCAGCATTCGTTGTTTTCAAGATATCAAGGTAAGTTGATGGATCTTCATAGTCAGGGTTCCATCCAACAGCACCTGAGAGATCCCAATCTTCTGCCGCTGCGCTAGCTGCGTAGTATGTAATATTCTGTAGTTCATCTGTAGTGATTTGTTGGATATCGATGACTACGTTTTCTTCTCCAAGTACTGTTTCAACGGATTGTTTGAAGGATTGAATACGTGCAATATAGTTTTTAGATGTTTGGTCTACTGGGATATCCAAGTGGATAGGGAATTTCACACCTTCTGCTTCCAATGCTGTTTTAGCTTTGGCAAATTCGGCTTTGGCTTTATCGGCGTTGAAAAGTCCATCTTGACCATCCGCAAAGTTTACATTCTTCCATTCATCACCGTAAGCCGCCATCTTTTCAGTTACCAAGTCACCGAAAGTTTTTTCGCCTGCAGAGACAAAGTCTGGTTTCACAAAGAGGTTACGAACTGCAAGAGGAGCACCTTCCTTACCATTAATTTGTGCTGAGTAAGAAGTACGGTCAAAGGCAAAGTTCAAAGCCTGACGGAAGTCCTTGTTAAGAAGGGCTTTCTTAGTAGAAGTCTTCTCTTCATCAGTTGTCTTAGAAGTGTATTTGTAACCTTGACGGTCAATATTTACACCCAAACCACCAATACCTGGACCTGATGGAGTGTAGTAAATATTGTCTTTGTAAGTTTCTTCTACCTTAGAGTAGTTTGAACTTGTTGGGAAGAGACGGGCATAGCTATAAGCCCCACTTGTAAAGTTACGTTCAATTGATTCTTGATCTGAACCATCATAGTAAGCAAGTGTTACTTTATCAAGATGAACATTGTCTTTGTCCCAATAGTTTTCATTCTTCACAAATTCGATAGATGACTTAGCAGTCAAACCTCTCAGCAAGAATGGTCCATTGTAAAGCAATGATGTAGGGTCAGTCGCTTTACCAAAATCAGATCCTTTTGATTTTTCAAATTCTTCGTTCAATGGCCAGAAGATTGAGTAGGCCAGCTTAGAGTTCCAGTATGGTTCTGGTTTGTTCAAAGTGTATTCAAGGGTGTAATCATCAACTGCTTTTACACCGACTGAAGCAAAATCTTTATTGTTTCCAGCTATATAGTCAGCTAGACCTTTAACTGAATCTTCTGCTAGATACTTAGCTGCTGATTTATTGTCAGCTGCGTGTTTCAAACCATTTACAAAGTCTTTGGCTGTTACTTCAGCATACTCTTCGCCATCAGATGTCATCCATTTGACACCTTTACGAATCTTGTAGGTATAAGTCAAACCATCTTTTGAAACTGACCAGTCTTCTGCAACTGCAGGAACTAAATTCCCATACTTGTCGTTTGTGAAAAGACCATCGATACCATTTGAAGTGGCGACCTTAGTACTTTGTTTCCCTGAAATGAGGTAATCCAACGTTTCTGGGTCAGCTGTATAAACATAGCCATAATTTTTTGGCGCTGTTGAATCAGATGATTTTGAAGAACCACAAGCAGCTAGTACTCCTGCCGCTAATAAAGCAACACCTGCTGCAACAAATACTCTACTTTTTTTCATGTTTTTAACTCCTCTTGAAAAATTTAGGCTTATTGGAAATTATAACATATATTTTTTAAAAAGTAAACGAATTTTCAGAATATTTTGGCGCATTTCCTCAAAAAACTTCTATTTGTCAAAATTTCTGCATTCTTTGTTTGTTTCTGCAAGAAATACTTTCTAGTCTGATCTTCTTTAGAAAGGGATTTTTACAAGCTTTTTCTCACTTCTTCGATCATCATCTGTTTTCCTAAATTGGATTTTAGAATAAGAAACTATTGACGGGAAATGATTTTCAAGGTATAATAATAAACGTTGAGGCGGTATAGCCAAGTGGTAAGGCACGGCTCTGCAAAAGCTTGATCGTCGGTTCAAATCCGTCTACCGCCTTTC
Source organism: Streptococcus oralis (assembly GCF_023110055.1). GTDB lineage: Bacteria > Bacillota > Bacilli > Lactobacillales > Streptococcaceae > Streptococcus > Streptococcus oralis_BY. Next base: position 175,142 of record NZ_JALDVG010000002.1, read on the forward strand.
AGTTCCTGAATGAACAGGAATTAACCAAATGAAAAGCTCGTAAAACCGGGCTTTTTTTATTATTCCTAATAAGTGGGGACAACTGAACCTACCATCTAGATTTACAAAAAGCAGTGACTCAAGTCACTGCTTTATTCTGTTTCTTCTTCAGGTTCTAGTTCTGTGATTTGAACTTTTACCTTGGTAACACGTCCATTTTTCACCTTATCGTTGGTCAGGACGACTTGCTTGTTTTGACTGACCAGTTGGTAACTGATTTTCTCAGTGGTTGGAATCGTACCAACACCCGTCAAATAATAACCGGCGATGGTATCCACATCATCGCTTTCTAGTTCGACACCAAAGTAGTTATTGAAGTCGTTAAGATTCATGGTTCCCTGTGCAATATAGGTGTCCTCACCGATTTGATGGACTTCGATTTCTGCCCTATCGGTCTCGTCATCAATCTCACCGACAATCTCTTCTAAAAGATCTTCCAGAGTTACCAAACCAGCCATACCACCATATTCATCGAGCAAAATGGCCATTTGTCTTTGGGTATTTCGCAATTCTTTTAGCAAGTCATCCACAAAAATAGTTTCAGGAACAAAGAGTGGATCTTGTAAGATCTTCTTCCAGACAATATTTTCAAAGCCATCTGCATAGGCAGCGTTTAGCAAACGCTTGGTATGAATCAAACCAATCACATTGTCCTTATCCCCATCATAAACAGGGATACGTGAGAAATTTTGCTTTAGAATACTTTGGATAATGGTTTGACTATCATCCTGAATATCCACCATAAAGGCATCTGTCCGAGGAACCATGACTTCTCTCGCCATCAGCTCATCTAGAGAGAAGATCCCTTGTAACATCTCGATTTCGTCTGCATCCAAAGTTTCCTCACTTTTGGTCAACATGTACTCAATTTCATCTCGAGTCATTTTTTCATCCGCATCATCAAAGGTCATTGGCGTTAAACGACTCAAGAGATTGGTTGAAGCAGATAACAACCAGACAAAGGGACTGACAATTTTCCCCAAGCCAATAATGACTGGTGCGGTTCGGATGGCCAAGGTATCTTTCAGATTTAGAGCGATTCTCTTGGGATAGAGTTCCCCAAAAACAATAGAAATATAGGTCAAAAACGCTAAAGATAGAAAACTTGCAATAGCGTAAGCTGTTTCACTATTTCCTATCCAAGATGCGATTTCGCGTCCTAGAGTGTCTGCTAAACTAGCCCCTGACAAGATGGTAATTAACGTGATACCAACTTGAATTGTTGATAAAAAGTGGTTAGGATTTTCAAGTACCTTTAACAAACGAATGTAACGTTTGTCTCCCTCTTCTGCCTTTTGTTCCACTCGGGAACGGTTTAGTGACACCATCGCCATTTCAGTGGCTGAGAAAAAAGCATTTAACAAGGTCAAGATAAATAACAATACAAACTGTAGCAACAAATTCTGACTGCTCGGGTCTTCCATAGTCCTTCTCCTAAAATAGTATCTTGTGTTCCATTATATCATAAAATCGATCAGGATTCACATTATTTTTCATTTAAAGAACAACTCCCCTGCCTCTAGAAGACAAAGGAGCTGTTTTTTTATTGTATCTATTGTTTCTAATCCGTCACTGTTACTTGACCCGTTTGGTAATCAAGCTGGATTCCCTTTTGAACATTTGGAATCAGGACGTTGAATTCCAATTCGCCATCCGAAGACTTGGCTTCAATTTGTGAAGCCGATGGAACTAGGTCCTCATTTGTAGCATAGTGGAGAGTTACCCGATAACGGACTCTCTTATTCTGGTCCAAGGCTTTTCTGACCAAACTCTCATAGTAGTTCTGCCCTGTCGAATCTTCAGCCTGAGCCTGGTTGGCCCAAGCTGTCTGAACTGCAATGTTCTTGGGATTGCTGGTAGAAGCATCAAAGCCATCTAACCCACCTATCAAGGCATAACCCAATAAGTGCCCCCTATCTACTGCGTGTGTATAGGCTCCCTTTAGATTCTTGACCTGATGCCATCCTGGTGGCGTCCAGGAGGTTGAGCCGTTGCCTGTTTCTTCACGGTTCTTATACTGCCGAGTCGCTTTGGATAAGATGGCATTGGCAACAGTCGGGACTGTTTCTTTTCCAACTATCTTTGTCTTATTATCCGCATAGGGTTTGCTAGAAACCTTGGCATCTAGATTGGTTTTATTGCCATTGACAATGAAGGCCCCTGCTCCATTCCACTCGAGCCCCCCCTTGATTTGATTTTTGATTGACTCAGTTAAGACACTTTCAGCTAGCTCCTGACTGGGTGCTTCTGAAGCTTGTTTTTTCTGACTAACCTTGGTTCTAGGGCTATTTGGTACTGACTGCATCTGCTTGATGTAGTAGCTTCCAGCAGCCAAGAGTAAGAATAGAAGTAATCCTATCAGAGCTTGTCTTGTTTTTTTGTCCATTTTTCTCCTTATTTCTTTAGAAAAAGACTGGTCTCCCAGTCTAATTTCCTGTAAATTTGCTAATCAATTCCTGCCACTTTGCTGGAGACAATATAGCCCATGGATCCTGTCCCTTTCCTAGGATGCCATAACCAACCATCAAGCCGATTCCTAAAGCCAGAAAGCCTAGCAATAGTACGATAAAAATCAACAGTAAACGACGGAGTACATAGCGTAAGTTTTTATTCTTCTTCATCATTTGCCTCGATTCGCTGAATCTTCGCTCCTAGCTGAGCCAATTTCTCATGAAAACGGTAGTAACCTCTATCAAGGTGGACTAACTTACCAACAACTGTTTCTCCCTGCGCCACCAGACCTGTCAAAATCAAGGCAGCACTAGCGCGAAGGTCCGTTGATAGAACTTCTGCCCCCTGTAAAGCCTGTCCCCCAACAATACGAGCCGTGTCACGGATAATCTCTGAATGCAAGCCCATACGGCGCATTTCCTCTAAGTGTTGGAAGCGATTCTCAAACACCGTTTCCACCATGGTGGATTCCCCTTTTGCGACTGTCATAAGAGCTGTAAATTGTGCCTGCATATCTGTTGGGAATCCTGGATGTGGTAAGGTTTTTACATGAACAGCCTTGAGCTTTTCCAGTTGAGAACGAACACGGATGCCTTCTGACTCCTCTGTCACTTCAACGCCCATTTCAAGTAGTTTTGAGATTAAGGGGCGATTGTGTTCCCAGACTGCATCACGAACGAGGACATCTCCACCAGTCATAGCTGCCGCTACCATAAAGGTTCCAGCTTCGATACGATCCTGCACGACATTGTGGGTCGCACCATGGAGTTCCTCGACACCAGTCACTGTGATGGTTTCGGTACCAGCTCCCTTGACCTTGGCTCCCATTTCATTAAGGAGAATAGCGAGGTCAACAATTTCCGGCTCACGCGCAGCGTTTTCAATGACAGTCACTCCATCCGCTAGAGTCGCTGCCATCATGAGGTTTTGTGTTGCGCCAACACTTGGGAAGTCCATGTAGATATGAGCGCCATGCAGGCGTTTTGCCTTGGCTTCGATGTAACCAGCTGTCTGGGTAATCTTTGCCCCCATAGCTTCCAAACCTTTGAGGTGGAGGTCAATGGGACGACTTCCGATGGTACAGCCCCCTGGCATGGATACCTTGGCATGACCTACACGAGCAAGGATTGGTCCCAAGACAACAATCGATGCACGCATCTTACTGACATACTTGTATGGAGCTTCCTCCGTGATATCACCAGTTGCATCGACCTCGACAACATGAGCTTCCTCATCAAAGTCCACCTTGGCATTCAGACCTCGAACCACTTGATTCATGGTGAAAACATCTGACAAGATTGGGACGTTCTGCAAGACTGTCTTCCCCTTGCTTGCTAGAATAGTCGCTGCCAACAAGGGCAAGACTGCATTCTTTGCTCCCTCGATCGTCACACTCCCGACCAGACGATTATCTCCGCCTTGAACCACAATTTTTTCCATAGTTGTTTCCTTTACTTTTGATTTTATAATAGTCCTCTAAGCGCTTCTTGCCACAGTTGGTACAAACTGATAAAGAATGAACTCAAGATATAGCCCATCACAATACTAAAGAAGCCTACCAACAAACGAACTTTTTTTGTGTTAGTAGCGGTCACTTTTAAAACCTTTTCCCATCTCACAAGATCCTTCAAAAGGTAAAAACTCAAATAAATAAAGAGTATATGACTACTTAGAGTGAATAATAATTGAACCATTTGACTATTATACCATCTTATCCGCTTGCGCGCTAGTTTTCAATTTTTCTACGAATTAGGGATTGTTTTTAAGGTAATCAATTGCATCCTGCAATGTCTTAACGGGAACGATTTTCATCTCTGTTTTGATCGTTTTAGCAGCTTCTAAGGCTGTTTCATAGTTGCTTTTCGCATTGGGATCTGCTTTTTTTGCTTCCTCGGTGACTGGATTGTCAGGAGCAAAAAAGATGTTGGCTCCCTGACGAGAGGCTGCAACCACTTTTTTGTCAATTCCACCGATGTCGCCAACATTTCCATCGCGATCAATAGTTCCCGTTCCCGCAACGACGCGGCCATTACGAAGACCTGGGTCTGCTATCTGGGTGTAAATAGCTAGGCTAAACATGAGACCGGCGCTTGGCCCCCCGATACCAGCTGTTGAAAAGCGAATCGGAACATCACTGGTCACTTCCGTACGGTCAATCAAGCCAATCCCAATCCCATTTTTCCCGTTTTCGAGAGTGATAATTTTACCTTCTGCAGACTTGACTTTTCCGTCTTCTTCATAGGTTACCTTGACCGTATCTCCTAATTGTTGAGAATTAACATAGTCGACCAAGTCTTTTGAACTGTCAAATGTTTTGTCATTAACAGCCGTCACGGTATCTGCAATGTTCAGAATGCCCTTAAAAGTTGAATTGTCCGTCACGGTCAAGACATAAACTCCCAGATACTTGAGTTCTATATCCTTTCCAGCCGTCTTCAATCCTTGATACTTGGCCATGTTTTGAGAAGTTTGCATATAGAACTGATTAATCCGCATAAACTCTGCATCAGTAGAGCCACCCGTAGTCTCCTTGGCACTTCTAATATCTGTGAAAGGTGTTAACCAAGCATATACAAGATGCGATAGGGTTGCGTGTCGAATACCGACTGTTACAAACTGGTAAGCTCCTGCTTCTTTGTCTTCTGTTTCATTGACTTTCAAAACGCGACGAATATCTTCCGCTCCACCTGGAACTTCTATGTAGTAAGGTAAAGGTACTACAAAGGCTAAAAAAGTCAATACTAGTGCTAGGATGACATATAAGGGCCATCTAGTTTTTTTCTTCATGTTCTAATTCCTCCACAACACTGTTTGGGACATATTGCTGAATCTCCTGACCAAACTTCAGAAGTTCTCTCACGGCCGAAGAGCTAATATAAAGATGCTCTGGGCGACTATATAGGTAAATGGTTTCGATTTCTGGAGCAAGTTGATGATTGTAGTAGTCAAAGCTAGACTCGTATTGCAAGTCGGTGGTATTTCGCAAGCCACGGACAAGGGTCTTAGCACCCAGTCTTCTTGCAACATCGACAACTAGTTGGTCATGAGAAGCCAGCACCTCTACATTATCTAAATGCGCCACCGCTTTTTCGACTGCTCGTTTACGGTTTTCAACAAGGAGAAAGCCTTGTTTGTGGGGATTGTAGAACACCCCGACATAGAGCTTGTCAAAAAGTTTGCTAGCACGTTCAATCATATCCAGATGTCCATTTGTCATCGGATCAAATGAACCTGTAAATAATCCAATTTTATCTGACATAGACTGTCACCTTACTAATCCCATATATTTTTTCCTTCCAGATACCTAAGCAGGCGATTTCTTCTGGGAGTTCTACAGACTTATCGGTTTCACAGACAACCATGACCTCTTCGGAGAAAAGGTTTCTTTCTGCCATTTTCTCGATATCTGCAACGATTTGTTCCTTGGCATAGGGAGGATCTAAAAAGACCAGGTCAAAGGGATCTTTTACTTGCTCCAAGGCCCGTTCAGCCTCCATCTTTAAGAGCTGAAATTTGGAAACTTCCTTGGTCATTTGGATGTTTTCAGCGATAATAGCTTGCGCCTTTCGATCCCGCTCCACTAAGACAGCATGGGACATCCCACGCGAGACTGCCTCGATGGATAAACCACCACTGCCAGCATAGAGATCCAAGACACGACCACCCTCAAAATAGGGACCTATCATGTTAAAGATAGCTCCACGCACCTTATCTGATGTCGGTCTCGTCGTCTTGCCTTCTAGCGTCTTGAGGGGACGCCCTCCGTAGATTCCTGATACGATTTTCATACCGTTTATTATACCAAATTATGGGCAAAAAGAGAAAGAAAACCGAACCTTGCGGTTCAGTTTTCTACAAAATATTTTCGTACGTATCGCGGACTTCTTGAGGCCAGACACTGGTCTGGACCTCTCCGATGTGTTTCTTACGAAGAAGGAACATGGCCATACGAGACTGTCCGATACCTCCACCAATTGTCAGTGGGAAAAGACCGTTAAGCAAGGCTTTATGCCATTCCAGCTCAAGACGATCTTCGTCTCCTGTAAGAGCCACTTGGCGACGAAGGGTATCCTCATCTACCCGAATCCCCATTGATGAAAGTTCAAAGGCACAACCAAGAGATTCGTTCCAAACGAGAATATCGCCATTCAACCCCTTGTAGCCATTTTCAGACTCTGTTGTCCAGTCATCATAGTCAGGTGCGCGGCCGTCATGAGGTTTTCCGTCAGGCAACTCGCCACCGATACCAATCAAGAAGACTGCACCAAACTCTTTACAGATCGCATTTTCACGCTCTTTTGGTGTTAGGTCTGGGTAGCGTTCCACCAACTCTTCTGTATGGATAAAGGTGATTTGTTTTGGCAAGATGGATTCGATATCGTAGCGGGCTTCTACGGCTAGCTCTGTCAAACGAATAGCCTTGTAAATCTTCTCAACGGTTTCTTTGAGATAGGCGATATTGCGTTGACCATTTGGGATAACCTTCTCCCAGTCCCACTGGTCCACATAAACTGAGTGAGTCGCATCAAGCGAATCTTCGTCTGGACGAAGGGCCTTCATGTGAACAAACAGACCCTCACCTTCACCGAAACCAAAACGAGCCAAGGTGTGGCGTTTCCATTTGGCAAGTGAGTGAACGACTTCATAGGTTTCATCTGGAATCTGCAAAACCTTGACGGATACTGGATTTTCAACACCTGACAGGTTGTCCTGCATCCCATCCCCGACCTTGCTCAAGATAGGACCTTGAACTTCAACAACTTCTAACTTATCTTTCAAATACTGGGTAAAAGTGTTTTTGACAAAGGAAATTTCTTCTTGTTGATGAATAAAACTTTTCTTCATAAACAGCTCCTCAAAAATTAGTTAAAAGCATTATACACCTATTTCCAAGAAAAGAAAAGAGTAAATAAGAAAAAGTCAGTGCTCTTTTGAACACTGACTCTGTCATTCATTAATCGTTTCGACCAAAGATACGTAAGATGCTAAGGAAGAGGTTGATAAAGTCTAGATAGATGCTGAGCGCCATCGAGATGACCCAGCCTGTCGCGACTTGTCCTCGTGACTGCTCATAAACATAGCGAATCTTTTGGTTGTCCCAAGCAATCAAACCTGAGAAAACCAAGACCATGGCAATACTAATCATGTAGTCAAAGAAACTATTGGCTAAAAATAGATTTACAACCATGGCAATAATGAGACCAACAAGCGCCGCCATCAAAGCTCGGCCCATTCCACTCAAATCTTTCTTAGTGAAAATTCCGATTGCCGCCATGACAAAGAAGAGAAGGGCACTGGATACAAAGGCTGATAAGACGGTCCCAGGTGTATAGAAGGCTACGACAAAACTAAGCGTAAATCCATTTAAAACAGAATAAACTAAAAATACTGGGAGAGCTGCTGGGCTATTTTTTGCAGCCATGCTACTTGCAACAAAGACTAGAGCAAGTTCTGCAAAAGTTGCAATCATCAACCAGAGACGGCCATGCATTAAAAAGTAGACCAATTGGGACTGAAAGACTGTCAACATCAAAGCTGACACGAGAGCTGATAGACCAATCCCAAGTCCCACAAAGGCATAAACCTTAGCGTAAAATTGATTGAGACCTGAACGTTCTTGAATAATCGTTTGATTCATTCTGATTCTCCTTTTTCTATAAATATGTCTTGATTATAACAAAGATTTTATAAATTAGCTGAAATAAAACATCAAAATTCCTGCTGCAACTGCCACGTTGAGACTTTCTGCTCGGCCTTTCATGCCTATATGAACCAGCTGATCAGCACTCTCAGCCATAACAGAACTAATCCCCTGTCCTTCATTTCCCATGACTAAAGCAAAGTTTTCTAAGGGAGAAAGCTCACGATAGTCCTTGGATTCTTTGGATAAGGTCGTTGCTAGAATGGGCAAATTGCTCTTCTTTGCCTCTTCTACAAAGGAAGCAAGAGACATCCGATAGATGGGCAAATGAAAATGACTTCCTTGCATGGATCGCAGGGTCTTGAGACTGTAGATATCTGCTGACTTGTCTGAGACAATAACCCCTGTAAAACCTGCAGCATCCGCAGTCCGAATCATGGTACCTACGTTCCCAGGATCTTGGACATCTTCTAAAAATAAAAACTTTCCCCGACGAAGATCGGGCAGACCCGCTTCTTCTTTTTGAATCACTGCAACAATCCCTTGAGGAGTTTGCGTATCTGCCAAATCTAGCAAAATCTCCTCTGAAACCCAGACTGTTTGTGGAAAAGCCGCTAGCTGATCTCGGTAACTTTCTAGGGCAAAAATCTTCTCAATCGTCACTCCTGCTTGAACAGCTTCTTCAAACAAGTGCCATCCTTCAATCAAATAAGCAGACTTCCGATATTTTTTTTGATGTAATTTCTTGGCATTTTTTACCACAGAATTGGCTTTTGAGGTTATAATAGTCATAGAAATATTATAACACAATCAAAGGGGTTTGGTATGCAAAAGGTTAGAATGATTGCCCAAGGCAGGGTGCAGGGTGTTGGTTTTCGCTGGGGTGTTGTTACTTTAGCTCTTGAAATCGGTGGCATCACTGGTCGTGTCTGGAATAACGATGATGGCACAGTGGAAATTCTTGCTCAGGCAGACTCCTCTGCAACTATGGCAAAATTTATCCAAGAAATCCGAAAAGGTCCGACACCTTTTTCAAAAGTTACCTATCTAGATGTACAAATGAGCAACTTTTCATCCTATTCGGACTTCAAAGTCGCAAATTAGGTCTCTAGAACTATTGTATATTTTACAAAAAAACAGTAGAATAGAGAGGTATAATTTTTAAAGAAGGAATGAAAACATTGAAATCTATTAAACGTTTTGCCCTCTCTGCTATGGGAGTGGCTATGCTACTCGTCTTGTCAGGCTGTGTCCAAGTAGACAAAGCAACAGGACAACCCACAGGATTGATTTGGAATACCATCGGAGCACCTATGGCTGAAGCCATCAAGTACTTCGCTACTGATAAAGGTCTAGGCTTTGGTGTGGCTATCATTATCGTAACCATTATCGTGCGCTTGATTATCTTGCCACTTGGTATCTACCAATCATGGAAGGCAACGCTTCACTCTGAAAAGATGAATGCCCTCAAACATGTCCTTGAGCCACATCAAACACGCCTCAAAGAGGCAACAACTCAAGAAGAAAAACTAGAAGCCCAACAAGCTCTCTTTGCGGCTCAGAAAGAACATGGCATCAGCATGTTCGGTGGAGTAGGATGTTTCCCTATCCTCATTCAAATGCCTTTCTTCTCTGCTATCTACTTTGCAGCCCAATACACTGATGGTGTAGCTAGCTCTACTTTCTTGGGTATCAATCTTGGTTCCCCAAGTATAATCCTTGTCGCCTTCGCTGGTATCCTCTACTATCTCCAATCAATTCTCTCACTTCATGGAGTAGAAGATGAGATGCAAAGAGAACAGCTCAAGAAAATGATTTACATGAGCCCACTCATGATTGTCGTCTTCTCCTTCTTCGCACCAGCCAGTGTGACCCTTTACTGGGTTGTCGGTGGTTTCATGATGATTCTCCAACAGTTCATCGTTAACTATGTTGTTCGTCCAAAACTTCGCAAAAAAGTTCGTGAAGAATTTGCCAAAAATCCACCAAAAGCAAGTTCATTTTCAACTGGAGGCGGACGCAAAGATGTCACTCCAAATCAAGCTACTGCGATCATGACCAATAAGAAACATAAAAAACGCAATGCTGGAAAACAACATTCTAGAAAATAAGAAAAAAGCTTAGCTGAAAGGCTAGGCTTTTTATGCATCACAAAAGCCCGATGTCTCCATCAGGCTTCTTTTTTATCCATGAACACGTTTCATGTAGTCTTGGTAACTTTCTGTATCCATCAATTCCTTGGCATTCTTAACACGGTCTGCTGTTGGAGGTTTGACCCCTTCAAGCGAATAAGGAATCCCAAGTTCACGCCACTTGAATTCTCCCATCGTATGATAAGGTAGAATTTCAAACTTATCAACGTTTTTGAGGGTTTTGACAAATTTTCCGAGTTCGATCAAGTCGTCATCTCTGTCTGTCAATCCCGGAACCAGCACATGGCGAATCCAAACAGGCTTCCCGATATCTGATAGGTACTGGGCACAGGCCAAGATATTTTTATTGGTTTGACTTGTGACAATCTTGTGCTGTTCTTCGTTGATTTCCTTGATATCCAGAAGAACCAAGTCTGTTACCGCCATGAGTTTATTAAACTTTTCGAGATAACGTGGTTTATTACGGAACGGAAGGGCACAGGTATCCAAGGTACAGTGGATTCCTTTTTCCTTGGCCTTGGTAAAGAGGGCAATTAGGAAATCAATCTGTAAGAGAGCTTCTCCTCCACTGACAGTGATTCCTCCCTTGTCTCCCCAGAATCCACGGTAGCGAAGGGCTTCTGACAAAACATCGTCTACTGTCCGTTCGCGTGATTTATTGGTCTCCATCGCCCATGTATCGGGGTTATGACAGTACTGGCAACGCATGTGACAGCCCTGCAAAAAGACAATAAACCGAATCCCAGGGCCATCTACCGCCCCAAAACTCTCTGTCGAATGCACCATTCCTGTCACTTGTCCATAGTCAATTGTTTCTTCAGACATATCGTCACCTTCCTTGAAACCGTTTTATAGTTTTATTATATCACGAGTAAGGTGAAAAACAAGGTTTTTTTGTCTATTTTTTAGAAAGCAATCTGTTTTTCACTTTCATTTTCAATTTCTTTTACTAATCCGATTCAAAATCAAAACCATACAAGGTTGCGAAATAGTCCTCAGGGCGCTCTGCACGGCGGATTTGGCGGGCTTTTCCTTCTTCGGTATAGAGAATTTCTGCTGAGCGTAGTTTAGCATTGTACTGGTAACCCATGGAGAATCCATGTGCACCTGTATCATGAATCACCAGTAAATCACCGATTTCTGTATGAGGTAGTTCGCGGTTCACTGCAAATTTATCATTGTTTTCACAGAGTGAACCGACCACGTCTACCACCTCAACAGGTTCATCTGGATGAGTCAGATTGGTGATATGGTGGTAGGCTCCATACATGGCGGGGCGCATGAGGTTGACTGCTGAGGCATCCACGCCCAGATAGGTACGGTAGGTTTTTTTCTTATGAGTGACTCTTGTGACCAAAGCTCCGTGAGGGGCTAACATAAAGCGACCCAATTCGGTGAAAATCTTAACCTGACCAAGTCCTGCAGGTGTAAGGACTTCCTCATAAACCTTACGCACCCCTTCACCAATCACAGCGATATCATTTGGCTCCTGGTCTGGACGGTAATTGACTCCGATTCCGCCAGAAAGATTGATAAAGTCCAGTGAAATGCCCAATTTTTCTTTGATTTCCACAGCTAATTCAAAGAGCTGACGGGCCAACTCTGGATAGTAGAGATGGGTCACGGTATTGGATGCTAGGAAAGAGTGAATCCCAAAAGTCTTAGCTCCTTTTTCCTTCAAAACAGCAAAGGCTTCAAAGAGTTGATCCTTGGTCATCCCAAACTTGGCCTCCCCAGGGTTATCCATGATATCTGTTCCTAGCTCAAAAACGCCTCCAGGATTGTAACGACAAGAGATGATTTCTGGAATACCTGCCGCTCGCTCCAGATGTTCAATATCTTCAAAGGCATCCAAGTTAATAGTCGCACCTAATTCATGGGCATAAGCGTACTCTTGGTCTGGCGTATTGTTTGATGAGAACATGATTTCAGGACCTGCAAATCCAAGTTTATGGCTCATCAGGAGCTCCACATAACTGGAACAGTCCACACCACAGCCTTCCTCTTTGAGGATTTTCAAGATGGCTGGGGTTGGAGTGGCCTTGACTGCAAAATATTCTTTGAATCCCTTATTCCAGGAAAAGGCCTTGTTGACTGCTCTTGCTTTTTCACGAATCCCCTTCTCATCATACAAGTGAAAGGGAGTTGGGAACTCTGCAACAATTGTTTCTAAATCTTCACGGCTGATAAATGGTGTTTTCATAGGAATCCTTCTATTCTGTTTGCAAAGAAAGGCTGGGACAAGCGTTCCAACCTTTAGTGCTATCTCTTATTTGTCTTCGTCAAAGATATTTCCAATCTCGACATCGATGGATTGGTTCTTAACATCAATATTGGTTACTTTCAAGAGTGATTTGTAATCAAACTGCTTTTCACGTTCTTCTTGGGCATTGTCTGCAAAGACTGCAACACCAGCCAACTCTGAATCAAACTCACGCAAGAGACTAATCATCCCGTTGACAGTTCCTCCGCCTTTCAAGAAATCATCCACAATCAAGACACGACTGCCTGCCTTGAGGCTGCGTTTTGAAAGGAACATTTTCTCAATACGGTCACCACTTGAACCTGAAACATAGTTGACGCTGACTGTTGAGCCTTCGGTAATTTTCAAATCGCGACGCACGATAACAAAAGGAACATTGAGAACGTTGGCAACTGCATTTGCAAGCGGAACCCCTTTAGTTGCCACTGTCATAACGGCATCGATTTTTTGGTCCATAAAGCTCTTAGCAATGATACGCCCAATATTTTTCAAAATGGCAGGTGTACTGAGCAAATCAGATAGGTAGATGTAACCACCTGGCAAGATACGGTCGCTTTCTGAAAGCTTATCACGCAAGTCTGCGATCATCTCTTTGGCTTCATGGCTAGAGATTGATGGTGTAAAGATAACGCCACCACCTGCTCCAGTCACTGTCTGGATATGGCCGATTTCGATTTCTTCAAAAGCACGCTTGATAATCACGATGTCCTCTGAGATAGATGATTTAGCTGATTCGTACTTTTCCGCAAAGGTATTGAGACTGGTTAGTTTGTATGGATTATTAATCAAATAGTTGGAAATGACAACCATTCGATCACTTCTTCTTAATTTCATTTTTATTTACCATTCCATTTTATTTTGATATTTTATCCATTATACCACATTCACATAAAAAAACGAACATTATTGCGTAAAAAATGCTCGTTTTTCTTAAATCATTAATCTAAATCTGGTTTATAGAAGGAACGATTGTCCATAGCGAAGATTTTGTTGGTCATTTCTCCTTTATCCACCAAAGCTAGAGCTGTTGACATCATCATCATGCTGGCATCTAGATTGTCAATCATATGAATAATCTCTGCCTCCATAATGCGTGGACGGACTGGACTTCCATACTCCAGCAAGCCATGGTGACTGAGGATGACATGGCGCAGTAGCACCACTTCTTCTCTAGTATCATCGATGCCCAGCTCCATGACTGTCTTGGTAATTTCGCTATCGATGAGTGCTATATGGCCGATGAGATTGCCTCGTACTGTATACTCCGTCTGGTCTGGTCCCGTCAACTCAATAACCTTGGCCAAGTCATGCAACATAATCCCAGCATAGAGCAGGCTCTTGTTGAGCTGAGGGTAGATATCGCTAACGGCATCTGCCAAGCGCACCATGGTTGCTGTATGATAGGCTAAACCTGTTTCAAAGGCGTGGTGGTTGGTCTTGGCAGCCGGATAGGAGTAGAATTCCTTATCATACTTGGTGTAGAGACTGCGAACGATACGCTGCCAGACAGGATTTTCAATCTTGAAAATCATTTGCGACATGTAGTCACGGATTTCCTTGACATCAACTGGCGACTTGACCTTGAAATCAGCTGGATCATTGGGTTCCCCAGGCTGAGGCAAGCGGAGAGTAATTTGATTGACTTGAGGAGTGTTGTTATAAACTTCTCTGCGCCCTTTCATGTGGACCACTTTCCCTGCAGTAAAGGCTTCGACGTTATGAGGTTGGGCATCCCAAAGTTTCCCTTCAATCTCGCCACTATCGTCTTGGAAGGTAAAGGCTAGGTAATTCTTCCCAGCACGCGTCTGTCTTAGGTCAGCTGACTTAATCAGGTAAAAACCTTCAAACAGCTCATCTTTTTTCATGTGACTAATCTTCATATTCTTCCTCATCTTCTTGGAAATGGAGTAAATCAAGCGCAGGCTCACCTTCTGATAACTCAATGTGACGGAGCGTCCGCTCAATAGCTGTGGTGCGACGGTTTAATAATTCATCAATATTGCCAGAGGCATGTTGGAGATGCTTTTGTGCTTTGACCAGAATGCCACCAAACTTGCCAAACTCGGTCTTGACGCTGGCAAGAGTCTTGCTGATATGGTCGGCACTCTTTTGGATATTGAGAGTCTTGAAGCCAACTGATAGAGAGTTAAGCAGGGCTGATAGGGTACTTGGACCTGCGACAATAATCTGTTCTTCTCGTCTCAAATCATCAAAGAAGACAGGATTGCGGACGATTTCCGAATAAAGTCCTTCTGTAGGAACAAACAAGACTCCAAAATTGGTCGTCCGAGGTGGCGCTATGTACTTGCTCTTGATATCCTTGGCGAAACGCTTAACGCTTGCCAAGAGCGACTTGCGACAGCGCTCAATCTCGTCCTTGTCACCTGCTTCATAGGCTTCTTCTAGGCGGTAATAATCTGCCAGTGGAAACTTGGAGTCAATCGGTAGATAGACGTATTCCTGGTCACCCTGTCCAGGTAACTTGATGGCATACTCCACTCGCTCGCTAGAGCTCTCAACCGTTGCAAATTCTCGTTCGTACTGGGTAGGCGTCATGATGTCTTCAATGATTTGCCCCAGTTGCAATTCTCCTAGAATCCCTCGCGTCTTGGTCCCAGAGAGAACCTTGTTGAGGGCACCAACGTCGCGGGCAACTGTCTGCATCTCTCCAAGACCACGATTGACAGACTCCAGTTGCTTGGAAACTGTCTCGAAGGAAGCCTGCAAGCGCGTCTGCAAGGTCTTTTCTAGCTTTTCCTCGACCGTCTGGCGCATTTGTTCTAAACGTTGCTCATTTGATTCTTGCAGGGCTTGGAGACGTTGGTCAGTCTTATCTCTAGTTTGCAACAGATTATCTGTCATTTCTTGACGGACTTGCGTCAGGCCTTGGTGCAACTCCATTCGCACTTCTTGCAAACGGTCGCTGACAGCCACTTCCAAGTCTTTTTGATCTAGCTGACTGGCTTGTCTGGCTTGTTCAAAGCGATAATCCAGTTGATCTGAAAGATTGTCTGCCTGATCCTCCAAGTTCTTGGCTAGGTACTTATCTTGCTTATCCTGCCTTTGCCAAATCAGAAAGAGCCCAGCTAGGTTGGCAATTAATAATAGTAGTAATACAGTCTCCATCCTACCTCCTGTCCTTGCTATGTAGCACGACGACATAACCATCTGGGCAAGTTACCGAAACTTCCCTATCTATATATTCGTTAGAAGCGTACACTTTTTTAAAGAAAAAATTCTCCTCTGTCAACTCATACTTGGCACCAAGAATAGTCAGCTGGCTATCCCGAACTGGCATAAAGGCTAGATAATCGTAGTCTGAACGGGGCTCTAGCTGACTGGTCCCTTCTGGACAATAGGCAATCACATTTTGCCCATCCTCAATCGCTATCTGGCGCATATAGGGTGCCAACTTGGGATTGCTAGGCAGAAAGACATTAGCCAGCATATGATCAATACGACCACCCAAAGCCCCAAAAATGGTCACTTGGGCTTGAGGATTTTGCTCAAAGATGGTCAAGAGAGCCAATTCCAGATCCGTATCATCCTTTTCTGGCTGAGCTTGAACAAAATGTTGGGCACGTTTTTGAATCAACTGGCGTTCGTCTGCAGTCACCGAATCAAAATCCCCAACTGCTAGAGTGAGAGGCAGATCTTCTTCCAAGACCCAGAGCGAACCGCGATCCACACCGACAAAGCAATCAAAATCCGTCCGATAATGACCGCGATCCCCGCCGGCAAAAACGGCAACCCTAGTCCAATTGTTTTCTGAGAGTTTGCACTCGTTCATTGACATCTCCCTTAAAGACATAAGACCCTGCTACAAAAACTGTAGCACCAGCTTCTTTGGCCTGAGCAATGGTCTGGTCATCAATACCGCCATCGACTTCAATTTCAAAGTTCAAACCTTTTTCCTCACGAAGGGTAACCAACTCGAGAATCTTATCCATGGTTTCAGGTAGAAAGGCTTGACCACCAAAACCAGGGTTAACCGTCATGACTAGGACTTGGTTAACTAGGTGAAGAACGTGCTTGATTGCCTCCACAGGCGTACCAGGATTGATAACCACAGAAGGTTTGACACCAAGAGAGCGAATCTTTTGAAGTGCTCCATGAATATGAGGTGTTGCTTCCACATGGATGCTGATGATATCTGCTCCTGCACGCGCAAAGTCCTCTAGATGATGCTCCGGATTAGCTACCATCAAGTGGCAGTCAAAGACCATCTTGCTATGGGGGCGAAGAGCTTCAACCACACCTGCACCAAAACTGATTTGTGGTACAAAGTGACCATCCATGATATCGATATGGGCGTATTCTGCCCCAGTTGCTTCTAGGCGTTTGATTTCACGTTCAAAGTTGGCATAATCCGCTGCCAGAATTGACGGAGCAATCTTGTATTGAGACATAGGTTTCTCCTTATTTTGGAATTTTTTTGCTGACTTTTTTATAGGTTTCTCTGCGATTTTCAATCTCACTGAGGAATTGTAGATAGTTGTAGAAACGGAAGTTTGCAATGATGCCCTCTTCTACTGCTGGTTTCACTGCACAAGATGGCTCATGAGTATGCGTACAAGTGCGGAACTTGCAGTCTCGGCTTACAGAGGCAATTTCTGGAAAGGCCTGATTAAGGTCTTCTGCTGTTGATACTTCATAATCCAGAGATGAAAATCCTGGTGTGTCTGCGATTTTCCCGCCATTGAGATTGTAAAAACTAACAGCTCGAGTGGTATGACGACCACGGCCTAGACTATCAGAGATTTCTCCCGTCTCTAGATTAAGGTCAGGTGCGATTTTATTAAGGAGGGTTGACTTTCCAACACCTGTCTGCCCCATGAAGACCGTAACCTTATCTGTCAGCAAGGGTAGGAGCTCCTCTTTACTAGTCACAAAATCGTAACCAATAGCACGATAGGTCTGCTCATAAAAATCCAGTTCTCGTCGATCTGACAAGAGGTCCATTTTAGAAATATAAACGATAGGATGAATGCCCTTATGTTCTAAGAGTACCAAGAAGCGATCCAATAAATTGCTATTAAAGTCAGGTTCTTTAACTGACATAATGACAACAGCTTGGTCAATATTGACAATGGGTGGGCGAACCAAACTATTTTTTCGCTCATAAATTTCCAAAATATAGCCTTCTGAGTTCTCCTCTGCAGAAAAATCTACCCAATCTCCAACATAGGGCGTATGGCCTTTTTTACGAAAATTTCCACGCGCGCGAGTTTGATAAACCTGGTCATCGCTCTCCACATAGTAGAAGCCGGCCAAAGCTTTAATGATCTGTCCCTGCATCTTAGAGTCCTTGTCCTTTAAGCGCATCGGTTAGACTGGCAAATTCTTCCAAGCTTAATGCTTCACCACGTACACTTGGTGACAAGCCTGCTTGGTCCAAAGCCTTAGTCAATTTATCCTTGATTTCTTCTGTCTTTCCAAAGTAACCAGTTAAGTTGTTCCACAAGGTCTTGCGACGATGAGTAAAACTAGCCTTAGAAACTTTAAAGAAGAAGTTCTCATCTTTCACTGCTACAGCTGGCTCTGGACGACGCACCATTTTCAAGATGGCTGAGTCCACGTTTGGGGCTGGCACAAAGACCGTACGAGGCACGATGAAGGCAACCTTGGCTGTCATATAATACTGCACAGCAATCGACAAACTACCATAAGCCTTAGTATTTGGCTGTGCTGAGATGCGATCCGCCACTTCTTTTTGCATCATGACGACAAACTCACTAAAGGGAATGCCACTCTCGATCAAGTGCATGAGAATAGGAGTCGTAATGTAGTAAGGCAAGTTGGCTACTACCTTAATCGGCAATTCTGGATTTTTGAAATTCTGGATATGCTGCGCCAAATCAACTTTGAGAATGTCCTCGTTGACTACGGTCACATTGTCAAAATCACGCAGGGTATCTGCTAAAATCGGCACCAAACGGTGGTCGATCTCAAATGCCATAACTTGAGCCGCACGCTCAGCCAAAAATTCTGTCAAGGCACCAATCCCTGGCCCGATTTCGATAACATTAACCTGATCATCAATTTCAGCTGTATCCACGATTTTTTGAAGGATATTGGTATCCGTCAGGAAATTTTGCCCGAAGGACTTTTTAAAGGTAAAACCGTGACGCTCCAGCACTGCCTTAGTCACGCTATAATCTGCAATTCTCATTTATTCTCTTTTCTATTATAGTAAGCTTCTGGAGTAGAATGATAGAGCAAAACAAATAAGGGTGTTCCATCAAATCCTTCCACCATCTCTTTTAGGAGTGCATCTGGATGAATGATTTCTCGTGTTTTGGTGAAATAAACTCCGTGTTCCCCGTTTCTATTACGAAGTTCCCAGGCAACATTATTCCCTTGAACAGACGGCAAATAACGTTCCTTTTCTAGAAAGTCAAAAAATTCTTTCACCGTCATATCTTCAGGAATCTCAAATTCTGTCTCATGAGGCAATACATCGTCCCCCATACATACAGAATCTCTATCAACTCGAATTTTCATTTCGCACTGTCCGTATAAGTTTCTATTTTAACGCTATCAAAATAAATCTAAGTACCTCTATTGTAACACATTCTCCATGCATTTTGAGGTCTGCTCAACTATTATCATAAGATTTCATAATCTCTTCACTTCTGCCAAGATCACTCCAAACAGATTTCGATATCTAAATTTCTTTCCACTATTGAAGTAAGCATAAAATTTATTTTTCTAATTCTTTATAGATTGTCTCTTGAAAATGTCAGTTGTTCAAGTAAGGAATAGAGTTTTGCTTGCTCCTCTTCTTCGTAAGCAGCTCTATTTGCTTTTACTTCCCTGCATTTCTCGTCATACAGAAAACTATCATGGCCATCTTCTGTAGATAAAGCTGTATAGACTTTGGCCATTTCTTCAGGACTAATCGAAAATCTCGACTTAATTTTATACAGATTTTTCATAAAAGCGCTGAGGTGATCATAGCGGCGCATATCAACTTTGACATTGGTTACACGGATTGCCTGAATTTTGATGCCTTTCCAATGTTTCCGCATATAAAGCGATAGCATCAACAAGGCCAGTTTATTCTGATAATAGGTCTTAGCAGGACTGTAATGTTTTTGTCCAGATAAATTTTCAAAATCAAGCTTCATGAAAGGATAAAGCACTAGCCCTTGGGAAGAAATATTAACAATCCGACCACTTTCTGACTTTTCCAACAAGCCCTTCAACAAGGCAGAAAGTAAAAAGGGAGCAACCACGTTGGTCGCAAATTGTTTTTCCAATCCGTCTTTGGTAAGAATTAGCTTTTTGATTGATAAGTCAAAATCAGCCGCATTGTTAATTAAAACATCTAAAGTCTCTTCTTTTTGGATATACTGTTCCACTGCTTTCCTGACGCTCTTCATCTCAGATAAATCAACCAAGATATAATCTACATGCGGATTTCCTGTTTGTTGACGGATTTTCTCACAGGCTTGCTCAGCTGCTTCTTTTCGCCGGCAAAATAGGGGTCACTGACCATCCCTTTTCAGCCAACTGTTTAGCAGACTGGTAGCCAATACCACTATTGCCACCCGTAATAATCACTTTTTTCATTTCTGACTCCGTTAGACTGAATACTTAGCCATCACTTCTTCTACCTCTGCCAAGGTTACTCCAAACAACTCCAACCGCTTGAGTAGCTGTTTTCCATTAGAATAGCCGATGCGGAGCTGTTCGCCTAGATACTCTCTGCGCCTACGACTGTCTGCTCCTGCTAAAAAACCTAGGCGAATCAAGTCACCACGACTGATGTCAAACTCGTTCTCGTTTTCAAATTGCTCTGTCACCTGAGCCAGCGCTGTTTTCAGGTCTTCATAGCTGGCGTGTTCGATTCCCAGAGAACGTCCCTTGGACTTAGATTTGGGCACTGCTTCATCTCGCTTGAGAAAGGCATGCTGGACTGTTGGAATGGCCGTCATAATCATGCGACGAATGCGCTCCCCATTAAAATCTGGATCTGTAAAGACAATGACTCCATGCAATTCATGCAGACGCTGAATGCGTTCTATATCCTGGTCATTTATTGCGGAACCTCGTGTTTCATAGGTCTCTACATCAAAGTAACGTTTGAGATTGGCCGTATCATCGCGACCTTCAACCACGATGACTTGGGAAATTTTTTCTTTCATCACTTGCTGTCCAATCCAAAAATACGCTCTGCATTTGCAGTCGTTGCTACCGCCAGCTCTTCTGTCGTCATCCCACGCAAGTCGGCGATAAAGTCCACCACGTATCGTGTGTAGGCTGTTTTGTTTTCACGGCCACGTTTAGGAACAGGAGCCAGGTAGGGCGCATCTGTTTCTACCAAAATCTTGTCTAACGGAAGTTCCCTAGCAGCCTCTTGAATATCCGTCGCTTTCTTAAAGGTCACCACACCTGAGAAAGAAATGGTCATACCAAGCTCGACAAACTTCTCAGCCCACTCCAAAGAACCTGAGAATGAGTGCATAATCCCACCACGAGGACCAACGCCCTCACTCTTGATAATCTCATAAGTGTCTTCTAGCGCATCACGGGTATGGACCACAAAAGGCAAGTTCAAATCCTTAGACAGCTGAATCTGACGACGAAAAACCTGCTCCTGCACTTCCTTAGGTGCTGTCATCCAATGGTAGTCCAAGCCAATCTCACCCAAGGCAACAATCTTAGGATGTTTTAGTTTTTCAAGCAAGTAAGCTTCGACCTCGTCTGTGTAAATCCCTGCTTCCGTCGGATGCCAGCCAATAGTTGCATAGAGTTGCTCATACTCATCTGCCAACTCTAGGGCACGTTCAATGGTCGGCTTGTCAAAACCAACAATGTTCATCCGAGTCACGCCCATCTCAGCAGCTAGGGCTAATTCTTCATCTTCCCTTCCTGCAAAATCATCTATATTTAAATGTGTATGTGTATCAAAAATCATCTCTTCTAACCTCATTTTCTTCCATCTATTATACCAAAAATAGCATTCCTCGGCTTGTAAAAATATTCTAATACCAATCATTCTCCCTTGACTGCCCTTTTTCAAAGCAGTATAATAACACTTATTGAAATTTTCATCAAAGGAAAAGAAAATGTTTAGAAAATTAAAATATACCTTTATCGGTCGACCACTCAAGTCTCTCACAGATGGTGAAGGGGGATTGTTAGGGAAAATGCAGGCACTTGCAATGTTATCCAGTGATGCCCTGTCTTCTATTGCCTATGGACCCGAACAAGTCATTCTCGTATTAGTCAGTCTCTCTCCTCTCGCTATTTGGTGGAGCCTCCCTATCGGTATTTTTGTCCTCTTACTGCTCGCTAGCTTGACCATTTCCTATCGTCAAATTATTCACGCCTATCCTCAAGGTGGAGGAGCTTATATGGTTACTCGGGAAAATCTCTCCCCTGAACTAGGCTTGATTGCAGGGGGCAGCCTCCTTGTTGACTATATGCTGACAGTAGCCGTATCCGTTGCGTCTGGAGCTGATGCTATTACAGCAGCCATCCCTGCCCTCCATCCCTACAATCTTCATATCTCTATTTTCCTAGTCTGCCTGCTCATGCTCTTGAATTTAAGAGGATTGAAAGAATCTGCCAGCTCTCTGATGATTCCTGTCTACCTCTTTATCTTCAGTACCGTCTTTCTCTTGCTTTATGGGTTCTTTCAACTATTCACAGGTTCCCTAAACTACCAGGCAACTTCAACCATTGGACAAACTGTTCCGAGCATTTCCATCGTTCTCCTATTGAGAGCCTTTACCAGTGGCTCTGCCTCTCTGACAGGGGTTGAGGCTATTTCAAATGCGGTACCATTTTTCAAAACTCCGAAAGAAAAGAATGCTGCTCAGACCTTGACCATCATGTCCCTCATTTTAGGTTTTCTTTTTGCAGGCATCACCTTCCTAAACTACTGGATGGGCATCACACCTCAAAATGGAGAAACCATCCTCTCGCAAATGGCCAAGGGCATTCTTGGTGATTCATTCTTTGGTCATGCTAGCTACTATCTCTTCCAGTTCTCGACAGCCTTAATTCTAGCTGTAGCTGCAAATACTGGCTTTTCAGCCTTCCCTATGCTGGCCTACAATATGGCTAAAAACAAGTACATGCCCCATCTCTTTATGGAAAAGGGGGATCGTCTTGGCTACTCCAACGGTATCTTAACTCTGGCTTTTGGAGCTATGATCCTTCTTCTCATTTTTAACGGGAATACTGAACGCTTGATTCCTCTTTATACTATCGGGGTCTTCGTTCCCTTTGCCCTTTCTCAGACTGGGATGATTCGTCATTGGAAAAAGGAAAAAGGAGCAAACTTCTTAAAACCTGCCTTTGCTAATATCCTTGGGGCCATCATTTGTTATGCTATTGTCCTCATTTTACTCTTCTTCAGACTGGGTGATATCTGGCCATTCTTCCCAATTATCCTAGTTTTAACCTTCCTCTTTTTGTCCATTCACAGCCATTACCAAAAAGTGGCAAAACAACTACGACTCTACGAAGGAATTGAAAAGCGCACTTACGACGGCAATCTGGTTCTCGTCCTCGTAGGAAATGTTACTCGAGTAAGTGTCGGAGCCATTAACTACGCTCAAAGTATCGGTGATGAAGTGTTGGCCATGCACATTTCTACTAAAGAAACGGCCGAAAAAGACCAAGAAATTCTTCAGGAATTTGCCGATTACTTCCCAAATATCACTCTAAAGAATATCAATACCAGCTACCGCGACATCATCACCCCTAGCGTTAAATATGTCAAACGAATCGCCCAAGAAGCTAAGCAAAAAAACTACACCGTTACAGTTCTTGTACCACAATTTATTCCTAACAAGCCTTGGCAAAATATCCTGCACAATCAAATGAGCCTTAAACTAAAATACGCTCTCAGATGGCACGAAGACGTCGTTGTCGCTAGCTACTCTTATCACTTAAAAGAATAAACAAAAACTCAAAATCAGTAACTTCTATCTGGTTTTGAGTTTTTTGTATGTGACCTTTTAAATGAGCCCTCCATGAGTTTCATCTAAAATGACCGATTTCGTAGACAGTTCACTCTTTAAGATAAAAAGAAAAGTCAGTAGACTCGAGTTCCTACTGACTTCTTTGTTGAATTCGTTTGGATTATGCAGCCAAAACTTTGCGTCCTTTACGACGACGAGCTGCCAATACGCGACGACCGTTTTTAGTTGACATACGGTTACGGAATCCGTGTTTGCGCGCACGACGAAGTTTACTTGGTTGATAAGTACGTTTCACGATGAATACCTCCTCATAGATTTTGTATTCGTTTAGCCGGCTATAAAGTGATCAGTTACTAAACATACTTTACTATTCTATCTGATTCTTACCTATTTGTCAATAGCTCTAAGGAAATGTTTCCTGCTTTTCCAATGAAAGCCTTATCTACGATACTGGCTCAAGAAACGTGTCATCTTTTCTTGGATTTGCGCTAATTCGTCCACACGAGGAAGGTAAACGATACGGAAATGGTCTGGTTCCTTCCAGTTAAAACCACGACCATGAACCAAGAGAACCTTTTCCTGCTTCAAGAAATCAAGAACGAACTGTTCATCATCATCGATGCGGTACATATTGCGGTCAATTTTAGGGAAGATATAAAGACCCGCCTTCGGCTTAACCGCAGACAAACCTGGGATATCTTGGATAGCATTGTAAATGAAGTTTCTTTGCTCGTAAATCCGTCCACCAGGAAGGAGCAATTCATCCACTGACTGGTGCCCACCTAGTGAAGTTTGTACGACTTGCTGGGCCAAAACGTTAGAGCAAAGACGCATATTGGATAGCATATTGAGCCCTTCGATATAGCCCTTGACATGGTGCTTAGGACCAGACAAGACCATCCATCCTACACGGAAACCAGCGATACGGTGAGATTTTGACAAACCATTCATACTGACACAGAAAACATCAGGTGCCAAGCTCGCCACAGGCGTATGCACATGCCCATCCATCACCATGCGATCATAAATCTCATCTGCAAAGATGATCAAATCGTTCTGACGAGCAATCTCAATAATCTCCAACAAGAGTTCCTTAGGATAAAGGGCTCCAGTTGGGTTATTTGGATTGATAAGGACGATTGCCTTGGTATTGGAAGTAATTTTTGACTTAATATCGTCAATATCTGGGTACCATTCTGCAGCTTCATCACAGATATAGTGAACGGCATTTCCCCCAGCTAGGCTGACCGCGGCTGTCCAGAGAGGATAGTCTGGCATAGGCACCAAGACCTCATCGCCATTATCCAAAAGCCCTTGCATGGACATAACAATCAGCTCACTGACACCATTTCCGAGGTAGATATCATCAATGTCCACATTGGGAAATTTCTTCAGTTGGCAATACTGCATGATGGCCTTGCGGGCTGAGAAAATCCCTTTGGAGTCAGAATATCCCTCACTATCACGCGCATTCATAATCAAGTCATGAATGACCTCGTCTGGCGCTGTAAAGCCAAATTCTGCTGGATTCCCTGTATTCAGACGTAAAATCTTTTCTCCGTTTGCTCGCATCCGCATAGCTTCTTCCAAAACAGGGCCACGGATATCATAGGCAACGTGCTCTAACTTACTAGACTTGTTATATTCTTTCATCTTGTTTCCTCAATTCATCGAGATAGTAACATTATACCACTAGAAAGGGATTGCGACAAGTTTCCTGAAATGAGCAAGCAAAGAAAAAAACTCACAACGACTAGGTTCTCACTATCTAAACAACTAGAGCACAGAAGCATTTTCTCACATACCAAAAGACAAACCTAGAAAGATCAGCGCTAAAAAGGAATCATACAAAAGATTAAACATGAGAAAGAGCCCCCACGTGACCAAATAGTCCAAGCGACCACTTCTCTTTGCAATCACAAATAAAATGATGTGGTAGACTAGGTGAAAGAGAAGAAATCCAATAAAACCTGGATAGAGAATGGACACGACTCTTTCCAGTTGCCAAAGCATCACTACTTCACCTACAAGTGAGGCAAGGATAATTCCATGATAAAGAAAACTTATTTTTTTAGAAGCTTGAACAAAATCTTTCATACTTTCTCATCCCCTTTACTGTGTTTCCTACTAGCTCGTTTTCTTTTATTTTAACATATTTCCACCAAATCGAATCTCCAATAATATTTATTGAAATATGATTTTTACTTTACTTCTTTAGTGAAAAGGGTTACAATAACAGTAAGAAAATTTCAGGAGGTTTCATTATGGCACAACGTTACCAAAATGTTATGGTCGCAATTGATGGTTCAAAAGAAGCGGACTTGGCTTTCGTCAAAGGTGTTTACACTGCTCTACGCAACGAATCGAAGCTCACCATTGCCCATGTTATCGACACACGCGCTCTTCAAAGCGTGTCTACCTTTGATGCTGAAGTTTACGAAGAACTCCAAGTCGATGCTGAAAGTCTGATGAAGGAGTACGAAAAGCGCGCAAGAGATGCTGGTGTGACCGATATTCACATCGTCATCGAAATGGGAAATCCAAAAACCCTCCTTGCCCGTACTATTCCAGACGCAGAAAATGTCGACCTGATTCTCGTTGGTGCAACAGGGCTCAATGCCTTTGAACGCCTCTTGGTTGGCTCTTCATCTGAGTACATTCTCCGCCATGCAAAAGTCGATTTGCTGGTCGTGAGAGAAAGTGAAAAAACATTGTAATCATTAAAAAAGGGAGCCTCCGGCTCCTTTTTGTTTGTCCTGATTGGGTCACAAAAAGGCTTTAAACAATAGTTTAAAGCCTCAATCTTATTTAGAAAGTAGTCAATCTCAAAAGATTGAATTATTTGTAACTGTATGCCCAGTAGTATACACCGTTTCCATCAACTACTGCTGCTACAGCTCCTTCAGTGACATTTGGATCGAGAAGCAAGTCTCTCAAACCACTGTTTGCCCATTTCTTAACGACAACAGCAGCATCTTCATCACGACGTCCTACAAAGCCTGTGCTATCGTATTGACGTGAAATTTCATTTACTTTCGGAAGTGCTTGATTTTGATAAATGTCTTCAGACCAAGTCAATTCTTTCAATCCTTGAGCTTTACGCTCTTCATTGATTTTAGCGAAAGCTTCTTTCGCTTTTGAAACATAGTCATAGTTTGTATCGTTTGTTGCTTCAACACGGTAAACAAACTTCACATAGCCAAATTCTACATCACTGTATTTCTTGTCTTCGACACCACTCTTAAGATTTGCAATCAAGACATAGTCCTTAGCGTATGGGTTTTCTTTCGTCTTCTCAAAGATTTCTGGATCTTCGATTTCCCACTCAACTTTAGCATCCCAACCAGAGTTATCAAGGAACTTAGGATTCATTTTTTCGATGACATAGTTTTTGAACTCTTCAACATTCTTGAATGGCAATGCTTGACCTGCTTTAGCAGTCGTTACCAAGTTAGTTGAGTAAAGTTTCACGCTTGAGTTCTTGTCACTGTACATGTACTCGTCATCAGCAGTGTTTTCGTGAAGTTTTGGATCACGAGCTGGATCGTTTGGATCAGTCATCCCTTGAAGTTTCCATTTTCCTCCAAGCCACTTCCAGTATGCTGAGTAACCTGTACGCTCTGAGTTAGATGGTACATAGTAGTAATGTGCACTACCGTCGAAGTAGTAGTTTTTATCATTCTTGAGGACTGCGTCACCTGGTTTACCTGGTGGGTAAACCAATTTTGGAGTTTGTCCATTTGGTGCCCAAGCCAAGTATTCCAATCCTTCAGCTGGTTTTTCAACATAATCAGGGATTTGGTTTTCACTTGGTTCATCAGTCGTTACCAAACCTGGTGTTGTTGGGATAGCTGGAGTTGCTGGTGTTTCTGGTTTTGGTTCTGCTGGTGTTTCTGTTGATGGCTTGAATGGATCAAATTCACTATCAGCACCATTAATTGGTGGGTTTTCTGGTAGGTCAACACTTGGAGTTGCTGGTTGTGCTGGTTGTGGCTCAGCTGGTGTTGTTGGCTCTTCAGGTTTATCACTAGGAGCTGGTGTTGGAGTCTCTGGTTCTGCTGGTGTTGGAGCAGGAACTTCAGGTTGACTTGGTTGTGCTGGCTCAACCGGAGTTGTTGGTTGTTCTGGTTTTGGTTCAGCAGGTGTTGCCGGTTGTGCTGGTGTTGGCTCAGCTGGTTGTGCTGGTTGTGCTGGTGTTGTATCAGCAGAATCTTTCACCAATACCCACTTACCATTTTGGTAGTAGTAATAATCACCATTGTCCAATACATAGTAATGGTACCCATTTTCGTAACGATAGTGAGGATCGTTTTCCAAGTTGTTAGTAGATGAGTTGTTATTACTATTGTTTGTCAAAGGTTTCCACTGACCGTTGCGATAAATACGGTAGCTACCGTCGTTCATACGGTAGTAGTGATTGCCATTCCAGTAAATATAGTTTTCATCGCTAGCAAGGTTGTTGTAATTATTCCAATAGTTATAACCATAGTAGTTGCTACTGTTGCCATAGCCATAGTAGTTATTCCAATTATTGTAACCGTAGTTGTAACTTGGGTAATAGCTACCATATCCATAGTTATAGCTTGGGTAGTAGCTATTGTAGCCATAGTTATAGCTTGGGTAATAACTGTTGTAGCCATAACTTCTTACAGTATAGTTTGATGTGCGACTACGATTTGCAGTAGTACGGTTAGAAGTACGATTGCTTGAACGGCGGCTAGTTCTTGTATAGTAACTATTATTTCCATTCCAATTGTAAGCAGCGTGAGCTTCACTTGGTGCAAAAGTTGGAAGCATTGTTACAGCTGTTAAAACAGAAGCTGTCAAATAGATATATTTTTTCTTCATTTCAACCTCTTAATTCTCTAATTTTTAAACTTGAAAATTAAAATAATAAAAATTTGGAAAGCAATTGTGCACAATTTTATAACTAAACCTCAAAGCTAGAGTGAACTCCTCACATCAACTTGTTAACAGGCCTGAAATAAACAAGTTGACTTTCTGTCTTTAAAAAGAGCATATCATAGTAGCATGAGTATTTTATATTTATTCGCTTTCTGAATTTATTCTAACACATCAACTTTCAAACATCAAATAATTTGACTTGCTTTTTTTAATGTTTTTCAAAATAAAAGCTAGATATATTACTAATATATCTAGCTTTTTAACTA
The DNA here is from genome assembly GCF_023110055.1 of Streptococcus oralis. Lineage (GTDB taxonomy): Bacteria > Bacillota > Bacilli > Lactobacillales > Streptococcaceae > Streptococcus > Streptococcus oralis_BY. The sequence continues at coordinate 203,800 of NZ_JALDVG010000002.1, forward strand.
TTCTTTGTAAGAAATGTAATTTCCTATTATTTTATTTTCACTATCTTTTCATTTTTTCTTTTCTTTTTCTAGTATAAATATGCTAATAATAATTAGTGATATATATAAAATTGTTCGGTTTTTCCGCTCAAAAAATCCCCGAATTTTTTATCCAGGGAAAAGAATTTTCTCTTATTTTTTATTTTTTCTTTCTTTATGTCGCTCATAAGCTTTAAACTGACGTTGTAGTTCCTGTCGGATAGCAGGTTCTGGAGCATATTTTTCTTCCCAGTCATCTGGCTTTAAAATCTTGTGTGTAACTGGGTCAAAATGAGCTTTTCCATCAGGGAAAACCTTCCCCATATTCGCTTCATGGACAATATCAAAAATGCGTTCTGGGTCTACTCCCATCAAAACAAAACTACCGTATGTGAAATACAATGTGTCAATCAAAGCATCCACTTGACTGACCAGATTTTGCTTAGCAGGCGTCTTTTTCGCCACTTTCTCTGCCGCTTTATCAAGTGCCTCATGCATGCTTGCAAGGGAGTCTTGGAATTCTTCCTCCGAAGAACTTGCTGCACGAACAAACTCCACTAATTCTTCAATTTTAAAGTCTGCGCGGTGGGTTGCACCTTCAGCATCCCATGCCTGTGGCTCTTCTTGAGTTCGTTCATCCATCATGTGGTGGAAGGTTTTAACCTTATTAAAGTGGTAGTCTCGACTGACAAACACTTTTTCTGAAGCCAAAACACCAAAGTGCTCGAGCGCCTTGTGGATACCATCTTGTTGATTACTTGCCGTAATATGCTTGGCAACTTCTTTGACACTGCTACTACCATTTCCCATAGCAACCGACATACCAACACCCGCCAACATTTCCAGATCGTTGTCTGAATCACCAAAGGCCATGACTTGGTTGAGATCAAAGCCATATTCTTTCCCGACTCGGCGAATGCCTTCTAGTTTGGAATTTCCTTGGTTAATGATATCTGCTGCAAAAGGATTGCTTCGAGTTAATTTTAAATCTTCAAAATCACTTGCTGCCTTCTCAGATTCTTCTGGCGTCATCAGCATCAAAACTTGATAAATGGGCTGATTAATCAAGTTAAGCAAGTCGTCTTCCTTTTGAGGAACTGCCTTGCTGACCATTCGATTAAAGGAACGGCTAACGGTTCTTGTCAGAACAGTCGGAATAAAACGACTAACCAGTTGGGAAAAGGAGCCGAGACCAAATGACATAATTTTCGAACCAACAACGGCATGCTCGGTTCCAAGAGCGATTTCTTTACGCTCCTTTTTAGCGTAAGCAATCAGTTGACGCAGGCTTGACTTAGCAATCGGACTTGCAAAGAGCACCTTTTCTTTATTAAAAATGTATTGGCCATTGTAGGTCACCGCAAAGTCTAGGTCCAAGTCTTCCATCAATTCCTTGACAAAAAACGGCCCTCGTCCTGTCGCTACTCCAACAAGCACTCCTTGCTCTTTGACAATCTTAATCGCGTCCTTAGTGGATTTCAAAACACTCTTGCGATCGTTGACTAGCGTTCCATCGATATCAAAAAAAACAGCCTTGACTTCCATCCTGTCCCATTCTCCCCTTTTGTGTTACAATGATTATACCACATTTCAGAAAGAGTGACTAAATCATGCCTAAGAAAATCCTTGTTTTACATACAGGTGGGACTATTTCCATGCAAGCAGACGCCACTGGTGCCGTTGTAACTAGTCAGGACAATCCCATGAACCATGTTTCCAATCCACTTGAAGGAATTGAGGTTCATACCCTAGACTTTTTTAATCTGCCAAGCCCTCATATCAAACCCAAGCATATGCTTGCACTCTATCATAAGATTAAAGAGGAAGCTGATAACTATGATGGAGTTGTCATCACACATGGTACAGATACCTTAGAAGAAACAGCTTACTTCCTTGATACCATGAAAATTCCGCCCATCCCCATCGTTCTAACAGGGGCCATGCGTAGTTCAAACGAACTTGGTAGCGACGGTGTATATAACTATCTGAGCGCTTTGCGAGTTGCCAGCGATGACAAAGCAGCCGACAAGGGTGTACTGGTCGTCATGAACGACGAGATCCACGCAGCCAAGTATGTTACCAAAACTCATACGACCAACGTCAGCACCTTTCAAACCCCAACACATGGACCACTTGGCCTCATCATGAAGCAAGAAATCCTCTACTTCAAAACGGCTGAGCCTCGTGTCCGGTTTAATCTTGAGCATATTCAAGGTCTGGTTCCCATCATCTCAGCCTATGCCGGTATGACAGACGAGCTGATTGATATGTTAGACTTAGAACAGCTGGATGGCTTAGTCATTCAGGCCTTCGGAGCAGGCAATATTCCCAAAGAAACAGCTCAAAAGTTGGAAAATCTCCTCCAAAAAGGAATTCCAGTCGCCTTGGTCTCACGATGCTTTAATGGCATTGCTGAACCTGTCTACGCCTACCCAGGTGGAGGAGTGCAGTTGCAACGAGCTGGTGTTTTCTTTGTCAAAGAACTCAACGCTCAAAAAGCGCGCCTCAAATTATTAATTGCCCTTAATGCTGGACTAAAAGGACAAGCTTTGAAAGACTATATGGAAGGATAAACCTCTTCTCTAGAAAGCAAATCAGGAAATCTTCACGATTCCCTGATTTTTTCTATTTACGTTTTCGTGTAGAGCGGCGTTCTGTCAAACCATGAGGTAAGAGAACTTCACGTTCTTCCAACTCTTCCTTATGCATGATTTTGGTCAACATACGCATGCTGATAGCACCTAGGTCATAAAGAGGTTGGGCAATAGTCGTCAAGTTTGGACGAGTGAATCGTGCAATCTGAGAGTCATCTGTCGTGATGATTTCAAACTCTTCCGGCACAGATACACCATGGTCAGCTAAACCATTCAACACACCTGCTGCCAATTCATCACCTGTTACAACTGCGGCTGTAGCTTGTGATGAAATCAAGCGTTCTGCCAAGGCATAACCATCGTCATAGCTGTATTTTGATTCAAAGACCAATCCCTCGCTATAAGAATATCCTGCTTTTTTCAAGGCTTCCTTGTAACCGATCAAACGAACCTTGCCATTGATATCATCGACGAGTGGTCCACTCACAAAAGCAATTTTCTCATTTTCTTTGAGAAGATAGCTCACGGCATCAATCGTTGCTTGTTTGTAGTCGATATTCACACTTGGAAGTTGATGTTCTACATCCACAGTACCAGCAAGAACAACCGGTGTCCGTGAACGAGAAAACTCTGAACGAATCTTTTCAGTCAAGTGATAGCCCATAAAGATAATCCCATCGACTTGTTTTGAAAAGAGAGTGTTAACCACTGAAACTTCCTTTTCATCATCCTCATCACTATTTGCAAGGACAATGTTATACTTGTACATTTCAGCAATGTCGTCAATCCCCTTAGCAAGTGTTGAGAAATAACCATTGGTAATGTTAGGAATCACAACTCCGACTGTCGTTGTTTTCTTGCTAGCCAAACCACGTGCTACCGCATTTGGACGATAGTCCAAGCGATCAATCACTTCTAGGACTTTTTTTCGAGTATTCTCTTTAACATTCTTGTTGCCATTAACGACACGGCTAACTGTTGCCATTGAAACTCCTGCTTCACGGGCGACGTCATAAATCGTTACTGTATCATCTGTGTTCATTCCGTTTCCTTTCTATAATGAAAATTTCGCTTTCACGCATCTACTTACTCCATTTTATCACTTATTGTAAACACTTTCAAGTATTTTTTAGAGAAACTTTGAAAAAATTTCACAGTTTATTCCCATTTTGAAAAAGCGATTACGATTTCTTGATTTTTAAGACATTTTGCTGTATGATAAGGAAAATAAAAGGGGGAGGAAAACATGGCTTTTACAAATACACAGAGACGTTCCGCTAGTTTTGGTGTCGTGACCAGCTTGCCTGATGATGTCATTGACTCTTTATGGTATATTATCGATCATTTCCTGAAAAATGTCTTTGAACTAGAAGAAGAACTTGAGTTTCAACTGCTCAACAATAAGGGGACCATCACCTTCCATTTTTCTAGTCAGCACCTTCCGACTAGCATCGATTTTGATTTCAATCATCCTTTCGATCCGCTTTACCCGCCTAGGGTCCTTGTTTTAGACCTAGACGGCAGAGAAACCATCCTCCTTCCAGAAGAAAATGACCTATTTTAAAAACTCTAGCTTTTCGGCACAAACTGCTGATGAACTAGAGTTTTCTTTTTCTAATAAATGGATCGACTAACAACTAGACCATTGGGTTTTGTATACTCTAAATCAAGGTAATCCTGATAAGTCCCTGGCACAATGAAACCTTGGGGACTCAATATATCAGTTCCAGCTTTTCCCACGATAGAGTCTGCTAGCAGAACACAATTGGTACTGAGAACAAAGTAGGTCTTAAACTCGGATGAGCTGAATTTATAGAGGGTCGCATCTGCTTCCTCTTTTAGTTGGTAGGAGTAGGTATGCTTTACCTCTCCCTCTCTTCTTTTCATCAACTGCGAGCTTGGTTCCCAAGGAATTAACAGGTCTTCTATCTCCGCTAAACGCGCTTGGATAGCTGCTTTCTGTTGCTCCGTCAAACTCAGGCCATAAGCAAACAAGGTCTTCTGACTTTCCCTCTTACAGAGCTCGATGTATTTTTCCCGATTGGCCTTAAACAAAACACCATCTCCAACCATGCCGAATAAACGCTCCGAGTGGGGATCATAGGAACCATAGGAAATAACCTGCCCTTGATAACAAATATCCACATGTCCCATAGCAAGGAAGAAGGAGGTTTCTGAAGTATGAACAAAAATTTCCAGATCAACCGCCTGGTCATTTTTTCTTTCTGAATGAACTTCCCCTTCTTGACTTTCATGATTTGCCAGCCACTCATTTAGTTTGCGCAAGGTACTAATAGGGATCAGCGCTGTCACAAAGATCGGCAGAGTCATTCGCATACGTCGTTTCAGCTTGGGATTGTTTTCTATCCTTTCAAAAAAGAAACCGTCCCGGAGGCTACTAGCTCCTAGCATGAGCAAGTAAAACCCAAGCAAGAGCAATTCAAAATTCGCTGCATCGTGAAAAGGAGAGATGCTATAAAGCCCGAATCCTATCATCCATACAGCATCGAAGAGATGATGGAGCCGAGGATGAATGGCATTTTTTCGATAGAGAGACCAAGTCACAAGACTAATGATGCCCGTAAACAGCTGGTAGCTCGCAATGATAAAAACCAGGAGATAGAGGGCAAGGTCTTGCAAGATGATAGAGTCAAACACCAGAGCAGCTACCACCAGCTTGCCCAAGGTTACAAAGATATTTTCCCGACGTTTTTTATCTTGAAACCAGCGAGTCAACAAGTGCCAAACTGCTGACAAGGAAAAGTAGCCCATCAGCAACTGGTACCCCATTCGCGGAATAACTTGTCCAAAACGAATCAAGAGAAGCCCTAAAACAATAGCAAGTAGTCCCTCCCCGATACTCTTCCACTTGCTATAGGTATCGGAAAGCTTAGGCATTTCCTTGCTCCAACTGGTCAACCAAGTAACGAATTGGTTGCTTTAGGATCGGATGGATAAAATGGGGAGCTATTTCCACTAACGGCTCAAGAACAAAGAGGCGTTCTGCTATATAAGGATGAGGCAAGATGAGCTCGTCTGTGTAAATGATCTGGTCCTCCACAAAGAGTAGGTCCAAATCAATCAAACGAGGCCCCCAATGCACCTCTCGAACCCGTCCCATTTCTGACTCAATAGCTAATAATGTTTCTAACAAGACTGGTGCTGGTAGCCAGGTTTCTACTTCAATCACCTGATTGGCAAAGCTATCCTGTTCCACACCTCCCCAAGGCTCTGTCGCCAAGACACTGGACTCTTTGAGAATATGGATACCTCGAGCTCGCAGTTTGTCAATGGCTTGCTCCAAGTTTGCTTGCTTGTCCCCCATATTGCTTCCTAGGGCGATAAAGGCACGTTGCTTGCGACGGTGGATGGTTACCGAGCAGGTATCAAGTGGCAAGTGGACTGGAGCCCAAGGTTTTTTGAGTTCTAGTTCAATCTCTTGGACAAGAGGATAGGCCTCAAAGGTACGCTCTACTAGTTTGTAGGCTACCGTTTCAATCAAATCCTCAGTGCTTTCCTGAAACCAAGTCTTCCACTGTTGGCAAAGTTCTCCATAGTGGACAGAAGAGGCCAAGTCTAACTCAGTCGCTGCCTTGGTCATATCATAGGAAAGGATGGCTGAAACGACAAACTTCTGCCCCAATTCTTTCTCACTGGGAAAGAGACCATGATAAGCAAAAATTTCCAAATCCTTAATCTGCAGTTGATCCATAATGATTCCTTTCTAGAAAAATCCGCTTGAAGCGGATTCTTTTTATAGTCCCATTAAACGATAAGCCTGGTCTCGGAGGTCTTTATCTGTTTCAAATAGACCACGAGCTACTGTCGTCAAGGTTGCCGTGCCTGGCTTTCTGACACCACGCATGCTCATACACATATGTTCCGCCTCAATGACAACAAAGGCTCCCTTAGCCCCCAGATAGTCCATCAAGGCATCGGCCACTTCGATATTTAACCGCTCTTGAATTTGTGGTTTTTTCGAATAAACTTCAACCGTACGGGCTAGCTTAGACAAGCCTGCTACACGTCCATCTGGAATGTAGGCAATGTGCGCTCTCCCATAAAAAGGCAGAAAGTGGTGCTCACACATAGTGTGGAAAAAGATATCCTTTTCTACCACCATATTATCATCAATAATCTCAAAGGATTTTGACAAGTGTTCCTCAGCAGTTTGGCCAAGACCTGAAAAAATCTCTTGGTACATACGGGCTACACGAGCAGGCGTTTCCTGCAAGCCCTCGCGGTTAGCGTCCTCACCAACAGCCTCGATAATCATTTTTACAGCCGTTTCAATCTTTTGTGTATCCATTCTCGTTCTTCCTCTCCATCAGATAGGCTCTCACTTGGCTCAAGAAATACAAGGAACCTGTGATAATCCTAACTGTTTGTTTCTCTTCATTTTTATCTGTCAATTTCTGCTCTAGAAAATCCTGCCAACTTTGGTAATTGAAATTTCTAGACTTGGCTGTCTCTTTCAGCACGCTTTCATCCGTCGCCCGACTATCGTCAAAATGGGTTAAAGTCAATTGACTACCTGGCACCGTTTCTAGCAAATCCAGCATATCCTCCAAAGCCTTGGTTTTAATACACGTAAAGAGGATTTCCTTATGATAATCCGCAAAGCGTTCTTGCAAGTTTGCTAATAAAGCCTTGATAGCATGGGGATTGTGGGCCCCATCCAAAAGCAACAATGGGTCGCTAGACACGACCTCCAAGCGCCCTGGCCATCTGGTTTCTTTCAAAGCTTGAGCAACCAAGTCATTACTTGCTAATTCTCGCCCAGTCTCCTGGCAATAAGTGTCTAGGAGAGCAAGCGCCATCCCCGCATTGTCTATCTGGTGTAAACCAAGCAGACCTGTTTGAAAGCAACCTTGTCTGACCGAACTGGTATAATCAAAGATTTCACCCGTCACCACACTCTTTTGATGACTGACCTGGTAATCACTCCCATAGGCAAGTCTCGGCGCATTTTTAGCTTCTGCAATAGAGTCTATCACAGTCAAGGCTTCAAGAACAATATGACCTGTCACCAAAGGAACACCTTGCTTGATGATTCCAGCTTTCTGCTCTGCTATGGCTTCCAAGGTATCACCAAGTAGGGCTACATGGTCCAAGCCAATGGTCGTGATGCCTGTCAGAATGGGCTGGCAGACATTGGTACTATCCAGAAGTCCACCCATGCCGACTTCCATGATAGCCACATCAACTTTTTCAGTGGCAAAATAATCATAGGCTAGGGCTGTGATAATCTCAAATTCGGTCGTCCCTTGTAAAGCAGCGCCATTCTCCCCCTCGAGTAAAGCACGATAGTCCGCCATGAGGGCTTCTAGCCTAGCCTCGGGGATAGATTCCCCGTTGATGCTAATTTGGTCTGTGTAATGAATGAGATAGGGCGAACTGAACACACCAACTCTTAGACCTAGCTTTTCCAGCATCTTTTTCAAAAAAGCAATGGTAGAGCCCTTGCCATTAGTCCCTCCAATATGGATGACCTTGAGTTTGAGATGGGGATTGCCTCTTAGCGCCAAGAGTTCCACCATTCTCTCCAAACCAAAATGCGGTTGGTCTGTCCGATAGTGGGCAATCCACTGATTGTTTTGAATTTCGTTCATCTTATTTATATTGTTTTAAATCTAGATTTTCTGCATCATCTGCCAAACGAATGGCTGACGCAATTTCAACCGCCATCCTGTGACTGGCTACATCGTGCACACGCACTACTTCGACACCCTGTCTCGCAGCGATACTGGTTACATGAGCCGAAGCTATGTCTCGATTACGAAAACCGACTTCCGTTTCAGGATTAACTTCAAAACCATTTTCTTCCAGGATATTGATAACAAATCGCTTACGCGAAACACCAAGAAAGATTGGATAGCCTTTCTGATGGAGTTTATCCAGATCACGTAGAAGGAGTAGATTTTCCTTCTTGGTCAGACCAAAGCCAATCCCTGGATCCAGCAGGATATTTTCTCTTGCTATCCCAGCTTGATTGGCTCTCGCTAGAGCTCGTTCAAAGAAAGCCTCCATCAAGTCTTCGATTGGCACTTTTTCAAAGTCAGCTAACTCTTCCTCTGTAAATGCTTTCCCAAAACCAAAATGAGGAAATATGCGCGAACTAGGGTGCTGAGGTCGAGCCATGACTGGATTAAACATGATAACCACTTTCGCTCCAGCCTTAGCAACCACATCCGCCATTTTCTCATCTCCCATGAGACCAGTGATATCATTAACCAGATTAGCACCAGCAGCCAAGGCGGCCTCTGCCACCTGACTTTTCCAAGTATCAATGGAAATGAGAACATCACTTTCCTCACGGATAGCTTTAATCACTGGAACAACACGCTGGATTTCCTCTTCTATCTCAACATAGCTACTGCCCGGCCGAGTCGATTCTCCACCGATATCTAGCATGCTCGCTCCTTCTGCTATCAATTTACGAGCCTGCTGGAGTGCCTGCTCAAGAGCAAAAAACTGACCACCATCCGAAAAAGAATCTGGTGTTACATTGATAATTCCACAAATAGCTGTTTTTCCGTGGTTGACTTTATTGGACATAACGGTTACTCCCTTAAGGTTCTCTACCATATTATCCCTCTATTTTACCATAAAAAGAAAAAGATGGACACGTTAGTATTCATCTTTTCCAAGTAGGCCAATGGTTTAGAATGATAGACCTAGATTTCTACTAATCAACACCAATAAGGCCAACAAACAAAATGCAATACCATTGAGAATCATATGAAGCAAAATAGACATCTCCAAACGCTCAGTCCTATAGGCTGTCCAAGTCAAAACCGTTGACATTCCTCCATAAATAATCACTGAAGGTAAATTGGTTGGCATATGGAGCAAGGCAAAGACGATTGCACCAACAACAAAGCCTAGTTTTTCTTTTCCACGGAAGATCTTTTTAGGAATAATTCCACGACACAAAATTTCTTCACAAATCGGCGCAATCAAGACTAGTAGGAAGAAAGTTGAAATCAAGGAACTATTCTGAACTAAACCATTTAGTATTGATTGGTTATTGGTTGTTGCCTCATTTGTTAGTCGAAGCAGGAGTGAACCCAAGAGATTTGTCGCAAAAATCACCAGATAACTCAGTACCAAGCGAGCCAGGTCTTTTGCCTTAAAAAAGGATAGATTAAAAGTAGCAAGTTGTGTTTTTCGTGCACCAATAATGAATACAATCAAAACGACTATGGATAGGGCACCTACTAAGAGCCCTGACTGTAAAATCGGAAACTGTTTGTTTGCTAAAAACAAAGCAAGTCCTATGGGAAATTGAGATAGAACAAAAGCTACCAAAAGGATGAGCACCCATTTCCCTCTGTTCAAAACCTCTTGCCAAATCGTCTTATCTTTCATGATGTACCTCCTTATAATTAAAAAGGGGAGACTCCCCTTTTTCTATTATACCATTTATAGCGCCATACTGATATAGTTAAGGATAAACAAGGCATCCAAAATCCAAATCATCACGTGCACATCCTTGGCTTGACCTTTGACAACTTTTGTCAAGGTATATGACAAGAAACCAACAGCAATCCCTTGTGTGATAGAGTAGCTGAATCCCATAAAGATAGATGTGAAGAAAGCAGGAACCGCTTCAGCCATATCATCCCAAGGGATATTTTTCAAGTTAGAAAGCATCATGATTCCGACAATAATCAAAATTGGTGCTGTTGCAGCTGTAGGAACAATCGCTAGAAGTGGGCTAAAGAAGCTAGATAGAGCAAAACAGATCGCAACCACTAGGGCTGTCAAACCAGTACGTCCACCAGCACCGATACCAGCCGCAGATTCAACATAGGTCGTAACGTTTGAAGTACCTGCAATGGCACCTACCGAAGTTGCCACCAAGTCAGAGTATAGAGCCTTGTCCAATTTAGCGGACTCATGGTTTTCCCCACTTGTCGCAACAATACCAACTTTTTCACCAGTACCGATAAGAGTACCGATTGTATCAAAAATATCCGTTAGTGAGAAGGCAAGAATAGCCATCAAGGTTTCTGGTAAACGCGAAGTGTTTGAAATCAAAGATCCTAAACCTTCTGAACCAAGAGCAGCACCAAACAAAGTTCCTAAATCATTAACCGCTGCTGAAAGATTGTTGCTAGCAAAGTCAATCCCTGATAATTTGACAACACCAACAGCAATGGCAAGCACAGTCGTTGTTAAAATAGAAAGAATGATTCCACCCTTGATGCCTTTAACAACAAAGAAAATGGTAATAGCCAAACCTGCAAGAGCTACCAATACGGCTGGAGTATTGAAGTCTACCAATCCTGGAACAGCTGCGGAGTTTGCAGTAAGTGCAGCTTGAGCCTTGTCTGCTCCTTCACCTGCTACCGTATAAGTACCTGGATCGATTGAGAATTTCAAGAGACCAGCATTCTTAATTCCAACATAGGCAAGGAAAACACCAATACCAGCCGAAATAGCTGAACGAAGTGTTGTTGGAATAGATTCGATGATCATTTTACGAACATTTGTTAAGGTAATAATCAGTGAAATAATTCCACAAATGAAGACCATACCAAGAGCCTCTTTCCAAGTATAGCCCATCCCAAATACAACTGTAAATGTAAAGAAGGCATTTAGTCCCATACCTGGTGCTTGTGCGTACGGCAAATTAGCATAGAAAGCCATCATCAAAGTACCGACTACAGAACCGATAATCGTTGCCAAGAACACACCTTGAACAGGCATACCCGTTTGGGAAAGCATTTGAGGGTTTACAAAGAGAATATAACTCATTGCAAAGAATGTTGTTAAACCAGCAAGCACCTCTGTACGGACATCTGTCCCGTGCTCTTTTAGTTTAAATAGTTTGTCCATCTTTAATCTCCTTTTGTTTTTTACGAACAATATCAGTATTATATCATTTATCATTCACCTTTTCAATATGTTTGTTTGATTTATTTAATAAATCAAAGCAACTGTAGTTTTTGTTCTTATCTGCTTTTCTTCCTTCTTTTTGATATAATAGTAGACATCTTATCTGGAAACGACTAGAAAGGTTTATATGACTAAAAAAATTATCGCAGTCGATTTGGACGGAACCCTGCTGAATAGTGAAAGCAAGCTCTCCGATTTCACCAAAGAGACGATCAAAAAAATTTCAGAAAAAGGCCACCATGTCATCATCACGACAGGCCGTCCGTATCGTATGGCAAAAGATTTCTACCGTGAGCTAGAATTGCATACTCCCATGATTAACTTTAATGGTTCTCTTACCCATCTACCAGGACAGGCTTGGGAGCATGAAAAGTGCTTGACCTTGGACAAAAAATACCTCCTAGACATGGTCAAGCGCACGGAGGACATCCAGGCTGATTTTATTGCAGGAGAATATCGAAAAAAATTCTATATCACGACTCCGAATGAGGAAATTGCAGACCCTAAACTATTTGGCGTAGAGAACTTCCGGCCGGAAAATCAATTCAAGCCCGAACGAGTAACCAAAGATCCCAACTGCATCCTCTTGCAAACAAGGGCTGAAGACAAATACGCTTTAGCGGACGAGATGAATCGTTTTTATCAGCACCAACTAGCTATCAATACCTGGGGCGGGCCCCTCAACATCCTCGAGTGTACTCCCAAGGGTGTAAACAAGGCCTTTGCTCTAGAGTACTTGCTCAATGTGATGAATCGTGATAAAAAAGACTTAATCGCCTTTGGTGATGAGCATAATGACACTGAAATGTTGGCATTTGCAGGCAAGGGATATGCTATGAAAAACGCCAATCCTGCTCTTCTTCCATATGCAGACGAACAACTTCCTCTGACCAACGAAGAAGATGGAGTTGCCCACGCTTTACAAAATTTATTCCTATAAAAGGGAAGATTGCAGGGCCGCAATCTTCCCTTTTTGTTTTCATTCTGTTTTCACAAAAGCGGCTTATTTTCTGTATTTTTATATTAAATTTTCTATTACCATTTTCACGCATCTTTCAAAATCATTGATATATTAATATTTTTAAAAAGTCATTCTATGAAAACTTTTACATCTTTTTAGAAAAAGTAGTTGATTTTTATATGAAAACGGTTTATACTTAAAGTTAGGCTTAAAGTTTTCTTAAACATACAGTCAAACATTTTATAAGGAGGAATGACAATAATGAGTATCGGAATCATTATTGCGAGCCACGGCGAATTTGCTGCGGGTATTCATCAGTCAGGATCTATGATCTTTGGTGAACAAGAAAAGGTTCAAGTTGTAACCTTTATGCCAAATGAAGGTCCAGATGACCTTTACGCTAAATTCAACAACGCTGTGGCTGCATTTGACGCAGAAGATGAGGTTCTAGTATTGGCTGACCTTTGGAGTGGATCTCCATTCAACCAAGCTAGCCGCGTGATGGGAGAAAGTCCAGAACGTAAGTTTGCCATCATCACAGGACTTAACTTGCCGATGTTGATCCAAGCCTACACAGAGCGCCTTATGGACGCGAATGCAGGTGTGGATAAAGTCGCTGCGAATATCATTAAAGAAGCCAAAGATGGCATCAAGGCTCTTCCAGAAGAGCTTAACCCAGTTGAGGAAGTTGCAACTGCTGCAGCTGCTCCAGTTGCCCAAGCTGCTATTCCAGAAGGAACAGTTATCGGTGACGGTAAACTGAAAATCAACCTTGCTCGTCTAGACACTCGTCTCCTTCACGGTCAGGTTGCCACTGCTTGGACTCCTGATTCAAAAGCAGACCGTATCATCGTTGCTTCAGACAACGTTGCAAACGACGAATTGCGTAAAGAATTGATCAAACAAGCAGCTCCAAACGGAGTAAAAGCTAACGTTGTCCCAATCCAGAAATTGATCGACGTCGCACAAGACCCACGTTTCGGCGAAACTCATGCCCTTATCTTGTTTGAAACTCCACAAGATGCACTTCGTGCTATCGAAGGTGGCGTGCCAATCAAGACCCTTAACGTTGGTTCTATGGCTCACTCAACAGGTAAAACAATGATCAACAACGTTTTGTCTATGGACAAAGAAGACGTTGCAACCTTTGAAAAAATGCGTGACCTCGGTGTTGAATTTGACGTACGTAAAGTACCAAACGACACGAAAAAAGATTTGTTTGACTTGATTAAGAAAGCAAATGTTCAATAATTTTAATCTGTTTCGATCATTTTTGAAAACAGGATTAAATACTTTATTAAAACTAAATAGAAAAGGAATAAAACCATGTCAGATATTTCAATCATTTCTGCTATCTTGGTTGTAGTTGTTGCCTTCCTTGCAGGTCTTGAAGGTATCCTCGACCAATTCCAATTCCATCAACCAATCGTCGCATGTACCCTTATCGGACTTGCAACTGGTAACCTCGAAGCAGGTGTTATGCTTGGTGGATCTCTTCAAATGATCGCCCTTGGTTGGGCAAACATCGGAGCTGCCGTAGCTCCTGACGCTGCTCTTGCATCTGTTGCTGCAGCAATCATCTTGATCAAAGGTGGTAACTTTACTACTGAAGGTATCGCCGTTGCTACGGCAACAGCTATTCCTCTTGCCGTAGCTGGACTTTTCTTGACTATGATTGTTCGTACAATCTCAGTTGCCTTGGTTCACACTGCTGACGCTGCTGCTAAAGAAGGAAATATTGCGGCTGTTGAACGTGCTCACTTTGTTGCACTTCTTCTTCAAGGTCTTCGTATTGCAATCCCTGCTGCCTTCCTTATCGCTATCCCTGCTTCTGCCGTTCAAGATGCTCTCAAATTGATGCCAGACTGGTTGAACGGTGGTATGGCTGTCGGTGGTGCTATGGTCGTTGCCGTTGGTTACGCTATGGTTATCAACATGATGGCAACTCGTGAAGTATGGCCATTCTTCGCTATCGGTTTTGCTCTTGCAGCAATCTCTCAATTGACTTTGATTGCCCTTGGTGTCATCGGTGTTGCCCTTGCCTTCATCTACCTTAACCTTACAAAACAAGGTGGAAACGGTGGCGGCGGAGCTGCGACTTCTAACGACCCAATCGGTGATATCCTAGAAGACTACTAGAAAGGGGATCAATCATGGCTGAAAAAATTCAATTATCAAAATCAGATCGTCAAAAAGTTTGGTGGCGTTCACAATTCCTTCAAGGTTCTTGGAACTACGAGCGTATGCAAAACTTGGGTTGGGCTTACTCATTGATCCCAGCTATCAAAAAATTGTACACTAAAAAAGAAGACCAAGCAGCTGCTCTTGAGCGTCACCTTGAGTTCTTCAACACTCACCCATACGTAGCTGCTCCAATCATGGGGGTTACTCTTGCACTTGAAGAAGAGCGCGCTAACGGTGTTGAAATCGACGACGCAGCTATCCAAGGGGTTAAGATCGGTATGATGGGACCTCTTGCTGGTATCGGTGACCCAGTATTCTGGTTTACAGTTCGTCCTATCCTTGGAGCCCTTGGTGCATCACTTGCTGCATCTGGTAACATTGTTGGTCCCCTTCTCTTCTTCTTTGGATGGAATGCTATCCGTATGGCCTTCCTATGGTATACACAAGAGTTCGGTTACAAAGCTGGATCTGAAATCACTAAAGACATGTCAGGTGGTATCTTGAAAGACATCACTAAAGGGGCATCTATCCTTGGTATGTTCATCCTTGCCGTTCTTGTACAACGTTGGGTATCTATCAACTTTACTGTGAACCTTCCAGGTAAACAATTGGCTGAAGGAGCTTACATCAACTTCCCAGAAGGTGCTGTTACTGGTGCTGAATTGAAAGGAATTCTTGCTGATGCACTTGGAGGATTGAGCCTAGATAAGATTCAACCACAAACCCTTCAAGGTCAGTTGAACTCATTGATTCCAGGATTGATGGGACTTCTCCTTACTTTCCTCTGCATGTGGTTGCTTAAGAAAAAAGTATCACCAATCGCAATCATCCTTGCTCTCTTTGCAGTAGGTATTGCAGCTCGTTTCTTCGGTATCATGTAAACCATCGAGAATATAAATAAAAAAGAATCAGGTAATAAACCTGATTCTTTTTGTGTATCAACTTTTTCTTCTAGTCAGATAATGCAAGCCTCCAATCACCACTGCTAGGATGGCTACATAGACGACTTGGCTGGTTTCTAAAGGCACATACGCTCCTTGCAGGATAAAAGTATTGGCAAGGACGCCAACAAGGGCTGCAAGGCTCAAAAATGCGAGCAAGACTAGTTTGTATCGATTAAATGGCAGACTGACCTTGGCAACTAGACACAGACCATTGATCAGGGCAAGGAGGAAGCAAATAAATTTGACCTGACCAGGGACAGTGATAAAGAAGTTCGTCAAGAGTACACTAGCGACTAGAATGCCACCACCAATCGCAGCATTGGTCAAAATATCTCGCATAAAATGTGTGCTGACCTTTTCTTTATTGGACTCAAAAGTCAGGAAGAAGGATGGAATCCCAATCGTAATAGCTGAAATGATTGTAAACTGAATGGGGATAAAGGCGAATTCCAAACCAAATACCACACTCAAAATGGCAAACACGATGGAGAAGAAGGTCTTTGTTAGAAAGAGAGAGGCTACCTTTTGGATGTTATTGATGACCCGGCGACCTTCCATCAAGATATCATAAAATACTGCAAAGTCATCGGTCAGAAAAACAATATTGGATACACTTTTGGCTGCACTCGTAGCACCATTCATAGCAAAACTGATATCTGCTTTCTTGAGAGCCAGAACATCATTGACCCCGTCACCGCTCATGGCAACTGTTTTACCAGCATTTTGCAAAATAGATACCATCTTTTGCTTCTGTTCCGGTGTCACCCGACCAAAGATATCATGTTCCAAGACCACTCTTTCAAAATCTTGTTCACTCACCTTGGTCATATCAATCGCACGGGCTTCTTCCTTAAAACCTGCCTTACGAGCCACCCCATATACAGCCACATGATTATCACCACTGATAATCTTCACTTCAACACCTTGAGATTCGAAATAGTCAAAGGTTTCCTTGGTATTGTCCTTAATCTCATCTGACAAAACGACGTGGCCTAGTAGTTCCACATTAGCTGGACTCGTAATCTGGTCCTTGCTATGAGCAAGCGATAAGATTCGAAAACCTTGCTGTTTGAGATCTTCATAGTAGGCATCCATCGGCTGGGTAAAGCCTAAAAACTCATAGGCTCCGAAGAAATAGGTCCCTCCATCTTTTACTTGGACAAAGGAATACTTGTTTTTGCTTGAAAAGGCACCGACTTCTTGAACTTCCCACTTTTTCTCACAGGTTAAGTAAGTCTTCAGAGCTCTGGAAGTTGCATTTTCATCCTCGAAATAAGCCAGATAAGAAGACAGTTTCTCTGCTACATTAGCATCCATTTCTTGGACCTTCATATTCCCCGTCGTGATGGTACCTGTCTTATCAAAACAAAGAACATCTACTCGCGCCAAGGTCTCTACACAGTATAGTTCCTGCACCAGAACCTTCTTTTTGGCCAGCTTCATAGTCGCTACTGCTAGGGAAACGCTAACCAGGAGAATCAAGCCCTCTGGAATCATACCGACCAAGGCGCCTGAACTTCCCAAAACAATCTCAACATAAGTCCGTCCTAGACTAAAACCTCTGACATAAAGCAGAATGGCAACTGGCACCAGCAAGATGGAGACGATTTTTAAAATCTTATCCATATAATCGCGCAGTTGAGAAGGGTATTTTTTGAATTCCTTGCTGGATTTTGCAAGTTTGTTAATATAGCTATCTGGACCCACAGCCGTTGCTATAACCAGACAAGTACCGCTGACGACATTGCTTCCGCTCATCAGCTTGTCACCAACTGTTTTAAAGACCGAATCACTTTCACCCGTCAGCAAGGACTCATCCACTTCAATATTCCCTTCAAGAACTTCTGCATCGACAGGCACCTGATCACCCAGATTGAGATGCAGATACTCCCCTAGAACGATGTCCTCCGGATCAATCTCGATCGTTTGACCATCTCGGTTGACTCTGTACTTACTTTTACCAAGTAAACTTAGCTTTTCCAAAGCATTTTTTGAACGCACTTCTTGGAAAATCCCAATGGCTGTATTGATAGCAATCACACCTAAAAAGAGCATATTTTCAAATCGCAAGGTTGTGGCTACCAGAACTGCCAGAGCCAAGTTCATAGCATTAAAAAATGTAAAGATATTTGAAACGACGATTTCCTTGCTTGTTTTATAAGGTTTAATGTCGCTGATATTTCGTTGACGATCCTTGATGTCTTGGCTACTTAAATACTTCATTTCTACTCCAATATCCTTTTGTACTACTATAGTAACACATATCTTTTTCTCTGTCACTTAAAGACTTAAAGTAAGAAGAACTCCCTTGGCAAGCATTATCTATCACTACTTTAAGAAGCACTTAAAAACAAAAGAGGCTAGGATTCCCCTAACCTTTTTTCTTTATGCTTTATTCTGCCAAGGCTCCCATTGGATCCCATGGTGCAAGTACGATTGGTTCTGCTTCATAGGCAACTTGTTCTTCTGCTGTCAGCAATTCCTTACGAACAACGATTTGGTAAGTGTATTCATCCATCCAAGCGTCTGAGGCAACAAAGTAACCATCTGTGCCGACCTTGTCTCCCCATGAGTTTTCAACCTTCCACTTGGTTGACTTACCATTTTCGTCCAAGTCCACACCTGTCAAGACCATGGCGTGGGTCATCAAACTTTCGCTGTAGTCCAAACGTCCAGCTTTGTCTTGAGTGAGTTGGATATCCATGCTTGATTCAAAGTCATAAACATCTGTCGCAAGGATTCCGGCTTTGCGGTTGCTGAGCTGGCCGACATCTGAACCAAACCAAACAGTTTCTCCTGTTTGCATTTGGGCAATCGCCAATTCTTTCAAGCGCTCCATTGGAACGTTGATGTAGCGAACTGCACGACTACCAACGACATTTCCCAACATCTCAACTGTGTAAGATTTACCGTAAGGTTTGTCAGCAGTTGGAGCATTGATAACCGAAACATAATCTTCCAGAGGAAGATTGACATATTTCTTGTAAAACTCTTGTGGTGTGATACCCTTTTCACTTTGGTAGTTATCATCCTTATCGCGATAAGCAAAGTCAAACTGACGTGGTGGAAGACCTAGTGACATAGCAAGGAAGTTAAAGATTTCTTGCAAGAGGTCTTCTTTCTTGGCTTGAACAGTCGCTTGGTCTGCACCAGAAGCGAGCAAGTCACGCAAGATTTGGGCATCTTGACGAAGCAATTTGTTGAGGATGGCATTGAGCTCACGGCTACTGCTAGAAGAAACAGACTCAGGATAAACAGACTTAGGAACGACACCGTATTTCTCAAAGAGGGCCACGACCATATCCCACTGTCCACCGTCTTGTTGTGGAGTTTGGAGTAGGAAGCTAACCTTACGGCTCGTCAATTCTTGGTCTGCAGTCGCAATGACTTGCTCCAAGAACCAGTTGGATTTCTCGTACTTGTCCCAGAAGAAAGTGTGGGCTTGTGACAACTCAAAGTTTTCCAGTTTGTATTGAGAGATGAGTTTGTGGCGGAAGGTGTTGAGAGCTGCAAACATCCAGCAACGACCAGACGCTTTCTGGTTAGTAACCTTGTCCTTGGTCAAATCCAATGAGAAAACAGGTGTATTGTCTACATGGCTTTGGCGACGTTCTAAGGCTGCAAAAATTCCGTTGTGACTGGTAGCATTTTCAATCGCTTGGTATTTGACATTTGCTTCATAGTTGGCAAATAGTTTATCAGTAAATGATTCTTGAATCGCGTTCATAGATTCCTCCTTTTATTCTACTGTCTATTATAACTCTTTTCACAAAGGAAGCAACTGAAAAATGAAAAAGGTAAGGACATTCTCCTCACCTTTTTCTAATATAAAGCAAATTAAGCAATACTTGCAAAGAGAACTTCTAACTCCTCCTTGGTCAAGCGACGCCATTCTCCTTGTTCTAAGTTCTCATCCAAGACTAGAGTTCCCATCGTCAAACGTTGTAAGTCCACCACTTCCTTCCCGCAGTATGCTACCATGCGTTTGACTTGATGAAATTTTCCTTCTCTAATAGTCACCCGAACCTGGCTCTCATCCTTATATGAATCCACTGACAAAATCTCCAGTTTGGCCGGCTGGCAGGTAAAGTCCTTGAGCGGAATACCCTTGCCAAATGTTTCCACATCTTCTTGGCTCATGATTCCCTTGACCTGAGCTTGATAAGTTTTATCTACATGACGCTTGGGCGATAGAAGGGAATGAGCCAGCTTTCCATCATTTGTCAAGAGTAAGAGTCCATGCGTATCGATATCCAATCGCCCTACAGGAAAGACTTCTTTGGCACGTCCATAGTCATCCAACAAGTCCAGAACCGTTCTATGCTTGGGATCTTCAGTCGCCGAAATGACTCCCTGGGGCTTGTTCATCATGTAGTAGACAAACTCTTCATACTCCAGCACTTGACCGTCAAAACGAATCTCATCTCTTTCTTCATTGATTTGCAATTTTGCTGATTTTTCTTTCTTGCCATTGACCGTCACGCGTCCAGCCTTGAGCAAGTTTTTGACCTCCGTCCGACTTCCCACAGCGCATGCAACTAAAAATTTATCTAATCTCATAGAACTATTATATCATACTCAAAAGGAGGCTGCCCAAGTGACCAACCTCCTTTTCTTTTCATACTCTTCAAAAATCTCTTCAAACCGCGTCAACGTCCATCTGCAACCTCAAAACAGTGTTTTGAGCTGACTTCGTCAGTTCTATACACAACCTCAAAGCAGTGCTTTGAGCAGCCTGCGGCTAGTTTCCTAGTTTCTCTTTGATTTTCATTGAGTATCAGATTTAAGAAATTAACTTCCTCGTCTCCAGAAAATAGCTAAGACAACCATAGCACCTAAAACAGCTGGAACAATAGCTATCCCCGCTAGGTTTGGACCCCAAGTCCCAAAGAGCAGGTGCCCCAAAGAAGCACCAATCCAGCCGAGAAACATTTTTCCAAAGCATCCCATGCTTTCTCCGCGATTGGTTAAAGCACCTGCCAAGAGTCCCACTAGGAGACCAACAAACATACTTCCAAGCATAGCTTCTCCTTAAATTGCCCAGTCTCCATTGCGGAAGAGTGGTACACGTGTTCCATCCTCACGGATACCATCGATATCCATTTGACTCGAACCAATCATAAAGTCCACGTGAACATCTGAACGGTTCAGTCCTGCAGCTTCAAGCTCTTCTTCGCTCATCTCTGCCCCACCAACAACGCTGGTCGCATAGGCTGCACCGATAGCCAAGTGGTTTGAAGCATTTTCATCAAAAAGGGTATTAAAGAAGGTAATACCTGACTGAGAAATTGGACTTGGATCTGGTACCAAGGCACATTCACCCAAGGCACGCGCGCCAGCATTTTCAAAGACAAGGTCTTTCATGACCTGATCACCCTTCTCAGCAGTGATATCTACGATTTGACCATCCTTAAAGGTCACCTTAATACCTTCGATGATATTGCCGTTATAGCTAAGTGGTTTTGTAGAAGTGACATAGCCATCTGCACGACGGAAGTCAGGAGCCGTAAAGACTTCTTCTGTCGGCATATTTGGCAAGAATCCTTCTCCCTGTGCATTGATAGCGCCAGCTGATTCCCAAACGTGGTTCTTCGGCAAGCCAAGTGTCAAATCTGTCCCTGGCGCTGTGTAGTGAAGGGCTGAGAATTGTTCTTTATTGAGCATTTCTGCCTTGCTCTTGAGGATGGCTGCATGTTCTTCCCAAGCCTTAACTGGATCTTCTTCGTAGACTCGGCAAGTTTTGAAGATTTGATCCCAAAGAAGATCCACTGCTTCTTCATCGCTCGCAGCATTTGGAAAGACCTTCTTAGCCCACTCAAGCCCTGCTGCAGCTGCTACAGTCCAGCTAACCTTGTTGGATTGAGTTGCGATACGCATTGGTTTCATCGCAAGTCCCATCGCTTTGGCAGAAGCTGAAAGCTTATCCGCATCCACTCCGTTCAAGGCACCTGGATCAGAAGAGCGGACACCGAGACGACTAGCCTTGTTCTCCAAGAGATAGTTCATCTCAGCAATCTTGTATTCTGGCACATTGTCCAGACGCTCCATCGGCGCGTGGAGGAATTTCTCGCGATTTACAAAGTCATCTGCCCATTGAACGATAACTTCGTGTGCTCCAAGTGCATAAGCTTCTTTGACGATTAAGTGAGCCAACTCACGTTGCTCCACATCGATAGAGAGAGCCAAAGTGTGACCCGGTTGCACATTCACACCGTTTGCAACCAACAATTTCGCATATTTTTCTAGATTTTCTTTAAAATTTGGTAAAACCATTCTATTCTTCCTTTTCTTTTGTTATTTTTCCTTCAAAGCAGAAAATAATCCTGCTAAAGCAATGGCACCAGACAAGAGCGCTGTTGATAGGATAATTGTTTCATCTGCCAGCTCTAGCTGATAGTCAAAAACCTTTTCAGCTGGTTTATCTTCCGCAAAAATCCTAAGCTTCATAAAGATGTTCTCCATTCTAATTCTTAAAACAACTCATCAAACAAACTCAACTGGTTATCCTCTGGCATATTGCCGAGAATCCCCATTTCATCCATCTTTTCAACCAAGGTTGATGAAAGTCCACCACGCTTGCGCAGTTCTGTCTTAGAGAGGAACTCACCCTCTTCACGCGCACGCACCAACTGCTTAGCAACGTTCTCTCCCAGACCATCCATTGCTACAAATGGTGGGATGAGGGTATCTCCATCAATGATGAATTCAGTCGCATCACTACGATAGAGGTCTAACTTGCCAAACTTAAAGCCACGTTCCCACATTTCATTGACAATCTCAAGAGTGGTATAGAGGTCAATTTCCACATTAGAGGCTTCATTGTTCTTCCGTTTTTCAGCGATTTCTTCCATTCTGCGCTTGATGGCATCCAAGCCCGCTCCCATGGTCTTGATATCAAAAGCCTTAGCGCGGATTGAAAAGTAAGCACAGTAGTAATAAATGGGATGGTGAACCTTGAAGTAGGCTACGCGCAAGGCCATCATAACGTAGGCTGCCGCATGGGCTTTAGGGAACATATACTTGATTTTTCCACAGGACTCGATATACCACTCTGGCACCTTATTGGCCTTCATGGCTTCGATATAGCCATTTCGCTCCTCTTCGGAGATCTTCAACCACAAGCCCTTACGTACCCGTTCCATGATGGTAAAGGCCATCTTAGGTTCAAGACCAGCATGCATGAGGTAAACCATGATGTCGTCCCGACAACCGATAACAGTTGATAGGTCTGCAATCCCTTGCTTGATCAAATCCTGAGCATTTCCCAACCACACATCGGTACCGTGGGATAGACCTGATAGCTGAAGCAACTCTGCAAAAGTCGTCGGATGCGTCTCGTCTACCATCCCACGTACAAAGTTGGTTCCAAACTCTGGAATCCCCAGCATACCCGTCGGCGTACCGATTTGCTCAGGCGTCACACCTAGCACATCAGTTCCAGAAAAGAGGGCCATGACACCTTCATCATCCATAGGAATTTCATTAGGGTCAATCCCAGACAAGTCCTGTAATTTCCGAATCATGGTCGGATCATCATGTCCCAGCACATCGAGTTTGAGGACATTCTCATCGATATCGTGGAAGTTAAAGTGAGTCGTCTGCCATTCAGCCGTCACGTCATCCGCTGGATACTGAACAGGCGTAAAGTCGTAAACATCCATGTAGTTAGGAATAACAACAATTCCCCCCGGGTGTTGTCCCGTTGTGCGCTTGACACCAGCTGCACCTTGGGCAAGACGTTCCACCTCTGCATCACGATAAAACTTCCCATAGTCTCTCTCGTAGCCCTTTACAAATCCATAGGCAGTCTTAGCAGCCACCGTACCAACCGTTCCTGCACGGAAGGCATATTCCTCACCAAAGATATCACGTACATCCAAGTGGGCGCTAGGCTGATCTTCTCCCGAGAAGTTCAAGTCAATATCGGGAACCTTGTCTCCATCAAAACCAAGGAAGGTCTCGAAAGGAATATCCTGTCCATTTTTGTTAAGTTTATGACCACAGTTTGGACAATCCTTATTGGGCATATCAAAACCTGAACCATAAGAACCATCGGTGATAAACTCGCTGTACTGACACTGACCACAGACATAGTGAGGAGAGAGAGGATTAACCTCCGTAATCCCAATCATGGTCGCAACGAAACTGGAACCGACAGATCCACGAGAACCCACCAAGTAGCCCCGTTCGTTGGAACGTTGCACCAGCATCTGCGATGCCAGATAAATCACGGCAAATCCATTCCCCAGAATGGAAGTTAATTCTTTTTCAATCCGCAAATCAACAATATCTGGCAGCGGATTTCCATAAATCTCAAAAGCTTTCTTATAGGTCAACTCAGCGACCGTTTCTTCCGCCTTGTCGATGAAAGGTGTATACAAGTCACCCTTAACGACCTCAACAGGTTCAAAGATATCTGCCAAGGCATTGGTGTTTTCAATGACTAATTTGCGTGCTAAATCTTCTCCCAAGAAAGCAAATTCATCCAACATTTCATTGGTCGTTCTAAAATGAGCCTTGGGAAGAGGAGCTGGCTGGGCATGTTCACCGTGACCAATGGTCCGGTTAATCATAGCCCCCTGTCCCAAACTACGGACGATAATTTCACGGTAAATCTCTTCTTCCGGTTCGATATAGTGGACATTTCCCGTAGCTAGAACAGGCTTGTCAAGACGGTCCCCAACCTCTATCAAACTCTTGATAATAGTCTGAAGTTCCTCCATATCCTTGACCTGCTCTTTAGCAATCAAGGGAGCATAGATAGCCGGTGGCATGACCTCGATAAAGTCATAATACTTGGCCACCTCAACCGCCGCATCCACACCTTGGGAAACAACTGCGTCAAAAACTTCACCCTCCGAGCAAGCCGACCCTAAAATCAAGCCTTCTCGATGGGCATCTAGAACCGTTCTCGGTATCCGTGGTACTCCTTCAAAGTACTTGGTATTGGACAAAGAAACCAGCTTAAAAATATTTTTTAAACCTACCTGATTCTTGACATAAATAGTCGCATGTTTAATCCGAGCTTTTTTATAAGAGTCTGGACTAATCAAATCAATGTTGAGTCTAGCCAGATCGGTCACACCATGTTTTTCTGCTACCTCTTTGATAAAGATGAAAAGCAGACGACCAGTAGCTTCCGCATCGTAGTTGGCCATGTGGTGGTGTTCAAGTGCTACACCAAAACGCTTAGTCAAAGGTCCCAAACCATGACGTTTATACTCAGGATAGAGATTTCTAGCAAACTCCAGCGTATCGATGACTGGCTGGCTAATCTTAGGCAGACCATGACGCTCATAGTTGGCATTCATAAAGCCAACGTCAAAGGTGGCATTGTGAGCAACTAAAACTGTATCCTTGCAAAACTCTTGGAATTCTTGTAAAACTTGTTCCAGTGGTTTGGCATTTTTAACATGATCATCTGTAATACCTGTTAACTCAGTAGTAAAGGCTGACAAGGGATATCCAGGATTGATAAATTCATCAAATTCGGCAATAACATTCCCCTTATACATCTTAGAAGCCGCAACCTGAATCAAGTCATTATAGATAGCTGAAAGTCCCGTCGTTTCCACGTCAAAAACCACGTAGGTTGCTTCTGACAAATCCATCTCCACTTCGTTGTAAACGATAGGAACTCGGTCCTCCACGATATTGGCTTCCATTCCATAGATTAGCTGGATTCCGGCTTTCTTGGCTGCCTTATAGCCATGTGGGAAGGACTGGACATTCCCATGGTCCGTGATGGCAACCGCATTGTGTCCCCACTTAGCAGCTGTCGCAACGATCTCCTCTACCTCTGGTAAAGCATCCATAGTCGACATGTTGGTATGAGCATGAAACTCAACCCGACGCTCACCTTCTGGCATCAAATCCTTCCGCTCATAGTGAACAACTTCCTGCACATCCTGCACGTTCATGGTCAAATCACGTGTGAAGTTATTCATCTCCACATTCCCACGAACTCGGAGCCAAGAATTCTTCTTAATGATGTCAAACTTCTGAGCTTCTTCTTCATTCTTAACCCATTTTTGCATTGAAAAACTTGAAGTGTAGTCTGTCATTTTAAAGTTGATCAAAACGCGACCAGTTCTGGTCACCTTATGCTCCACATCAAAAACGACCCCTTCAAAGACCAGGCGATTTTCCTCAGTCGTCACGTCGATCATCTGGGTGACTTCAGCCTTATCTAGTTTAGGCTTGGCCGCAGCCTTTTTAGCGTGAAAATCAAAGGCTGGCTTCTCTTCTACTGGAGGAGGAGCCATTTGTTCCAGTTGCTCCATAGCCCGGAGCGCTTCCTCATTGGCAGCTTGAACAATCTGTTCATTCTCCGTATGGAAGGCTTTCTCCTGCTCTTGTGTAAGAGCATCATTCTTTTCTATTTGGCATACAAAAGCTGGAAAACCAAACTTTTCGAGTTGCTTTGCCAAATTAGGAAGATGATTCTTCTTAAAGTGCTCCTTATCAATCGCCTCTGAACCTTCAATAATGAGTTGATTTCCCTCCGCACGAACGTTTAAATTCTGGTAAAGAGATTTAAACCCCTGACTTGCACATGGACCTTCAGAAAAAGCCTCTCTATAGTAGGCCTGCAAGAGTTCATTAGAGAATTCTTGAGAAAGAGCCTTGATTTCGAAAACAGCTCGGTTTCCTGTCTTAGAAAATTCTTCACCAAGCCCTTTCTTTAACTCTAAAAAGATTTCAATCGGTAAAATATTAGAAAATACAAAATGAAATTCCCAAATCTTACTAATTTTATGAACCACAACACGCTCAATTCTGGCATCAACAAGAGCAGGATTCTGTCTCAATTGTTCAGAGATTCCTAGTTGATTCATTAAAATTTCAAACTTACTTGACATTCATTTTCCTCACATTATTCTCTTACTATTTTACCATAATTAAAGAAAATATATGACTAGTACCATTCCTTAAGCACTGCCAGTTTATACAAATTTGTTCCGTAAACAAAAAAGAAGACTCTCAGAATCTCCTTAGTAAATAAAAAAAGATACCCTTAAGTATCCTCGTAATCAATCGGGAAGACAGGATTCGAACCTGCGACACCTTGGTCCCAAACCAAGTACTCTACCAAGCTGAGCTACTTCC